>NZ_JBSFLQ010000011.1:0-194551 GCF_053599115.1 Streptomyces sp. NPDC001020
GTTACATTCCGAACCCGGAAGCTAAGCCTTACAGCGCCGATGGTACTGCAGGGGGGACCCTGTGGGAGAGTAGGACGCCGCCGAACAAAATTTGAAGAAAACCCCGCACCTTATGGTGCGGGGTTTTCTGCGTTAATGCCGGCTCCACCAGCGGGGTGCTCGGGCCGGGGCACTTGAGCTGCGGAAATCGTGTAGTCCGCGGGTAGTGAGCGCCCTAGGGTGCGCATTTATGGACTATGAGATTCGGTCGGTGCGGCCCGAGGAATGGCGCGCGATCAAGGAACTGCGCCTTGAGGCGTTGCGGGATCCGGCGGCGCCGGTCGCGTTCCTGGAGACGTACGAGCAGGCGCTGGCGCGGCCCGATTCCTTCTGGCAGGAGCGGGCGTCGGGGGCGTCGCATGGAACGGGAGCCAGACAGTTCGTCGCCGTGGCGCCGGACGGCAATTGGGTCGGAACGGTGGTGGCTCGTGTCGAGGAGCCAGGCAGCGAGGACTTCTTCGGACGGGCGGTGGAACGGCGGCAGGCGCAGCTCGTCGGCGTGTACGTGCGGCCCGAGGAGCGCGGAAGCGAGGTGACCCGGGAACTGTTCGTCGCGGCCGTGGAGTGGGCGCTCGGGCTCGACGGGGTGGAGCGGGTGCGGTTGCACGTCCACCAGGACAATGTGCGGGCCGAGGGCTTCTACCGGAAGTTCGGGTTCGTCCGCACTGGAGAGGTCGTCCCGAACGGCGACCTCTCCAAGGTGGACTACGAGATGGAGCTCAAGTCGCTGTAGGCGTACGAACGCTCCTGAAGCTCTACACGGTCATGTCGGCCACGGCGCCGGGAGTTCGGCGTCCGGCCAGCGGCTGCGGCCCTGTTCCCGGGACCGGAGCAGGGCCAGGGGCACAAGTCCCCGCTCCGCTCCGGTGGCCAGCAGCTCCGGTAGCTGGGGAAGCGGAGCCACCGCCGCGACGTCGTCCAGGACGAGGGTGAGTGGTGGGTCGAGGCGACCGGAGGATGACCGTTCGGCCATGCGGCGGCCGCCCTCGACCACGCTGGAGGCGAGGGCCGTCAGCAGCGGCATCGCGCCGGGATGTTGCCTGGGGTCCTCGATGGGCTCGCCCACTACATAAAGCGTGCCCCCTTCGTTGACGAAGGAATCCAAGGCGAGGCTGTCATTTCGGTTGGATGTGCATGCCTCGCGGATATTGACCGTGGAGAGGGAGGACAGCGCGCGAGCCGTCAACTCCTGAGCCATGTCGCGGCGTTCGGGGTACGAGGTGAGTGCGGCCTCCAGCTCGCCGGCCGTGCCGGACGACGCCTTGGGGTGTGTCCGCAGCGCGCGTACCGCCTCCTGCACCTGTGTGCCCTGGGCCCAGCGGTGGAGGTGCCGGATGGTGCGGCCGTCTATGGCGGCGGCGTGCAGATAGCTCCGCAAAAGCGTTTCCGCCACGTCGGCGACCGCCTGGTCGATACGGGCCGTGGGGCGGACGGGGGCGAGCAGCGCCACGGCGCGTGCCGCCGCCGTGGCCTTGTCCTCGCAGCCCGAGGTGGGGGACCAGTGCAGCCGGGCCGGGGTGTCGCACAGATGCAAGGGGTCGTAGAGGAGAACGGGGCCGAGCTTGGCGCGGGCGTCCTTGGTCTCCGACCACAGGGCGGGGCTGGAGGTGACGACGAGCGCGGGCCCTTCCGCGTCCCGCACGGCCTGGGCGGCTACGGGGTGACGGACGTCGGGCGTGCCGAAGACCACCGGGGAGGTTGCCCGGACGCCCACCTGCCTTTCCTGGGCGGCTACGGGGGCGACCGCCGGCGGTGATGCCGCGGGTGTGGGGGGCGCCTCGGCGGGTTCGGCGACCGGGCTGGGTGCGGGTGCGGCTACCTCCTGAACCACCGCTACCTCCTGAACCACCGGCACCCCCTGAACCACTGGGACTGCCGGGGCATCGAAGGGCGTGGACCGAGCGGCCCCCGGCGCCGCGGCCGCACGCTGCTCGGTCGCGGCGTGCCCCGGCCCCGGGACCGGGCCGGCCGCCTTCTGGTGCGCGCGTACCGCCTTCCAGCGTGTCACCGTGCCGATCACGAACACGCTCAGGACGAACAGCACCATCAGTTCGCCTATGAACAGGCCCCAGAACAGCCCGTACCCGGGCAGCTGTTCCGGCGGGGTGTCAGGCCACGCGCCCGCGATGTCGTGTGGGCGGCCGAGGAGATGACGCATCGCCAGAGGCGTATGCCTGAACCCGACGCCGTCCGGCCAGGCGCCCTGGGCGAACAAGCCCGCGATGCCGGTGGCCGTCCACACCATCAGCGTGACACCGAGCAGGAAGGCGATCACGCCCACCAACAGACCGTCGGGGATGCCTCCCTGCCCGTCCCGCCGCTCCTTGCCTGGTCTCATAGGGGCCCCATGTCTATGCCACCGTCGACTCGGACGTGCCGTCCAGGTCGCTCAGCCGCTGTTCCACGAACGCCGCCGCACGCTCCTCCGCTTCCAGTTCCGCTGCGCGCAGGACGTCGTCCGTCATGTCGTGCGACGACTCGGTCATCGCGCGGTCGGTGAAGACGAGCGGCCGTTCCGTCTCCGTGACCAGGTGCTTGACCACCTGCACATTGCCGTTGACGTCCCACACGGCGATACCGGGCGTCAGTGTCGGGATGATCTCCACGGCCCACCGCGGCAGGCCGAGGACCCGGCCCGTCGCGCGTGCCTCGTCCGCCTTCTGGGCGTAGATCGTCCTGGTGGAGGCCATCTTCAGGATCGCCGCCGCCTCCTTCGCCGCCGCCCCGTCCACCACGTCGCTCAGATGGTGCACGACCGCCACGAAGGACAGACCGAGCCGTCGGCCGAATTTCAGCAGCCGCTGGAAGAGCTGGGCCACGAACGGGCTGTTGATGATGTGCCAGGCCTCCTCGACCAGGAAGATGCGCTTCTTGCGGTCGGGGCGGATCCAGGTGTGTTCCAGCCACACCCCCACGATGGCCATCAGGATCGGCATGGCGATCGAGTTGCGGTCGATGTGGGACAGGTCGAAGACGATCAGCGGCGCGTCCAGGTCGATGCCGACCGTTGTGGGCCCGTCGAACATGCCCCGCAGGTCACCGTCGACCAGGCGGTCCAGGACCAGCGCCACGTCCAGGCCCCAGGCCCGTACGTCGTCCAGGGCGACGTTCATCGCCTCCGCCGACTCCGGTTCCGGATGCCGCAACTGCTCGACGATGTCGGTCAGCACCGGTTGCCGCTGGACGATCGTCTCGTTGACGTAGGCGTGTGCGACCTTCAGGGCGAAGCCGGACCGTTCGTCCAGGCCGTGCCCCATCGCGACCTCGATGATCGTGCGGAGCAGCGCGAGCTGGCCGGTCGTCGTGATCGACGGGTCGAGCGGGTTGAGCCGGATGCCGTGGTCGAGGGCCGCCATCGGGTCGAGCCGGATGGGAGTGATCCCCAGCTCCTGCGCGATCAGGTTCCACTCGCCGACCCCGTCCTCGCCCTGCGCGTCGAGCACCACGACCTGGCGGTCGCGAAACCGCAGCTGGCGCAGGACGTACGTCTTCTCCAGCGCCGACTTGCCGTTGCCGGACTCGCCGAGGACGAGCCAGTGCGGTGCCGGGAGCTGCTGGCCGTACAGCTGGAAGGGGTCGTAGATGTAGCCCTTCCCGGAGTACACCTCACGGCCGATGATCACACCGGAGTCGCCGAGGCCGGGCGCGGCCGTCGGCAGGTAGACGGCCTGCGCCTGGCCCGTGGACGTGCGGACGGGCAGCCGGGTCGTCTCGACCTTGCCGAAGAGGAAGGACGTGAAGGCGTCGGTCAGGACGGACAGCGGATCCCGCATCAGGCCTTACCTCCGAATGCCGGTGGCGAAGGGGAGCGTGTTGACGAAGGCCCGGTGGTGCTCGCGGTCGCACCACTCCAGCTTCAGATACGACTTGCCCGCCGAGGCGCGGATCGTGCGCTTGTCGCGGGCGAGGGCCTCCGGGGAGCGGGAGGAGACGGTGATGTAGCCGACCAGGTTGACGCCCGCGGCGCCGCTCGCGAGGTCCTCGCCACGCTGGTCGAGGCGGGAGTTGGCGGCGAGGTCACGGGGGTCGACGGTGCGGTTCATCTTGGCGGCGCGACTGGCCTCGGCCTCGTCGTTGGTCTTCTCGGTCAGCATCCGCTCGATGGCGATCTCGGTGGGTTCGAGGTCCATGGTGACGGCGACCGTGCGGATGACGTCCGGGGTGTGGACGAGCAGCGGCGCGAGGAAGTTCACGCCGACCGGGGTCATCGGCCACTCCTTGACCCACGCGGTGGCGTGGCACCAGGGTGCACGCGTCGACGACTCACGGGTCTTCGCCTGGAGGTAGGTGGGCTCCATGGCGTCGAGCTCCGCGGGCCAGGCGTTGCGCTTGGTCATCGCCTGGATGTGGTCGATGGGGTGGTCGGGGTCGTACATGGAGTGGATGAGGGAGGCGAGCCGTCCCTGCCCCAGCGGCTGCCGTACGCGGATGTCGGCTTCCTGCAGCCGTGAGCAGATGTCGGTCAGTTCGCGCGCCATGACGACCGCGAGCCCCGCGTCCCGGTCGACCTTCCGGCCCCCTTGGGGTCGCGCGGCGCGCGCCATCGCCTGGGCCTCGGCGGCCAGTTCGCGGGTGTAGTGCATGCAGGCGACGAGGTAGGCGCGGTGCTGCTCGCTGCTCGTGGACACCATGGACTGCAACTGGTCGTACGACCGCTGCAGCCAGGCCGGGGAGCGCTCGGCGCCCCGCTGGGCGACGTCCTTGGCGTGGGCGTCGGGGTCGGCCGGCAGGGTGCGGGCCAGCATCTGGAGGCGGGTGACGAAGCCGTCGCCGTTCGCGACGTGCTTGAGGAGCGTGCCGAAGCGGTCGACGAGGGCTTCCTGGTCCTCGCTGTCGCGCAGGCCGACGCCGGGGCCCTCGATCTCGATCGCGGCCGTGACGGTCCGCCGGTCGGCGTGCAGCAGTACGGCGATCTCGTCGGGCCCGAAGGGCGCGGCGAGCCAGCTGATCCGTCCGATGCCCGGCGGCGGCCCGACCTCGACCTCGCGCCCGTCGAGGCGGGTACCCGCCTCCTTGGCCTCCGACCGGTATGTCGTGCCCTGCCGCAGGGTCCGCTTGTAACTGCGGTTGATCTCGAACCACCTGTAGAACGTGCGGTGCCGGTACGGCACGTACACGGCGGCCAGCGCGAGCAGCGGGAAGCCCATCAGCAGCACGATGCGCAGGGCGAGGACGGGGACGAGGAGCCCGCACATCATGCCGAGGAACGCGCCCGCGATGATCAGCGTGATCTCGCCGGTCTCGCGGTTGCGGCCGACGATCGCGTTCGGCCGGGCGCGCCCGATCAGATATGTCCGGCGGGGCGTGACCGCTGGGGACACATGGGAATCGGTCGTCAACGCCCTTCACCTCCCGTGCGGTTGGTACTGCTGTTGCGGGTGTTGCTGGCGTGAGGAGTGCTGGTCGGGCTGGTGCGCGGCGGGGGTGCGGAGGGGACGGATCCGCCGCCGCCCGGGGCCCGGGTGCTGTGCGCGGCCACGCCGCCGGACACCGGGTTGGCCGGGCGCGCGGGCTGGCCGCCGCCGCCCTTGCTGTCGGCGCGACTGCTGTGGGTCTTGATGCCCTGGGCGACCAGGGTCGCCGGGGAACTGATGACGGCCGCGGCCTTGCGTTCGGCGCCCTGCATGATGCGGTTGTTGCGGGAGGCGGCGATCTCGTCGCCGAAGCCGGGAACGAACCGGTAGATCATGGCGCTCGCGAAGATGGCGAGCAGGATGATGGCGAGCCCGGAGACGACGGCCGCGAGCGAGTCCGGTCCCTTGTCCGTGGCCAGGGCGCCGGCGAGCCCGAGCACGATGACGATCACCGGCTTGACGAGGATCACGGCGATCATGATGCCCGCCCAGCGGCGGACGTGCCCCCAGAGGTTCTTGTCGACGAGGCCCGAGTAGACGACGACGCCGAGGAGGGCACCGACGTACAGCAGGACCGCCCTCAGGAACAGTTCCAGGTACAGGACGCCCGCCGCGAGGATGGAGACGATCGACACCAGGATCAGCATGATCGGACCGCCGCCGATGCCCGTTCCCTTGCTCAGCGCGCCGGAGAACGCGCCGAAGAACGTGTCGGTCTGATTGCCGGAGGCCTTGGCGAGGACGTCACTGACGCTGTCGGTCGCCGAGACGACGGTGTAGAGGATCAGCGGGGTGAAGGCGGAGGCCAGGACGGTCAGCCAGAGGAACCCTATGGCCTCGGAGAGCGCGGTACCGAGGGGCACACCGCGGATGGCCCTCTTGGCGACGGCCAGCAGCCACAGCAGGAGGGTCAGGATGGCCGATGCCGCGAAGACGATGGCGTACTGCTGCAGGAACTTCGGGTTGGTGAAGTCGACGTTCGCGGTCTCCTTCACGGCCTTGCTGAGCTGGTTGACGGTCCAGGAGGCGGCGTCGGCGCAGCCCTTGGCGAGGGAGGTGAGGGGGTCCTGGGGGTTGTCGGTGAAGGTGCTGGAAGGGGCGCGGTTGGAGGGGGAGTTGCCCTTTTCGCAGTAGTCCTTGGCAGGGCCCCGGATGAGTTCGCAGGGGTCCTTGCTGGTCGACGGCGAGGGCGTGGGGCTGGGAGCGGCGAGGGCGCGGGTGGCCAACAGCACCATGGCCGTCTGCGCGGCTGTGGCTGTGGCGGCGACCTTGAGTACGCAGCGCTTAGCGGGCATACGTGAACCCTCCGTACTCTTCGACGGCTTTGGTCATGTCGTCAGCGCTGGAGGCCTTCTGGTCCCGCCCGACCGGAACGGGCCCGTCCTTCTGGGTGAAGTCGGAGACCTTCCAGTCACTGTTGATCCACTTCAGCTGGTACGTCGTCGTGTACCAGCTCTGGGCCACCGGGTTCGTGGACGCCTCGCCAGACAGACCGAAAAGCGACGTGTACCAGAGCTCGACGGTCGCGCTGTCGGGGCTGTACTTCGTGACCTTGGTGCCCACCGGGATGATCCGCGAGACGAACGTCTCGCCGGCTGGTGCCTTGCCGTCCTTGGTGAGGCCGATGTTGGCCAGGAAACTCTCGTTGGAATACGCCTTGTCGAGGTCCGTCTGCCGGGCGGCCGCGACCTCGGGGGCGTACACGGTGGTGACGATCGTGTGCCGCTGCTCCGCATCGAACATGCCCGTGGAACCGAGCGCCACGCCGTAGTTGGAGGCAGCGGACTGTGCCCCCTGTTCGTCGTGCGCGAAGCCCGAGGGGATTCCCTGGGCCTTCGTGCGGACCGGTTGCGTTCCGGAGGCGGCTGTCGGGGCCGAGGCGACCTTGTCGCGGTGTCGGTCGCCGTCCGACGCGGAGTCCCCGCCCCCGCGGTTCGCGAAGGCGATCGCCGCGATCAGGAAGACGACCACACCGACGACCGTGACCAGTCTCCGCGACGAGGATCGGCCCCGCCTGGCACCCCCGTACACGTCACCGGCCCGGTCGGGCAGCCGTGTTCGGGTCTGTCCGACTCCGCCGTACTCTCCGTCGCCCCCGCCGGAGGCACCGTCACCGAGACTCACGCCGAGCACGCCCCCTCGACCTCATAGCCACTCCGTACCTCGTGTGGAAACGCGTAGATGTACGACGGTAGCCGTGCTGGTTCCCGCGCGGGCGCGGTGTGGTGACTCGACATCAGGGAAACGCAACCTCAGCCGGTGGGCGCGACGGACGGATGGGTCTGGGGTGGAGAACCGGGCGCGCCCGGCCGGGGACTGACGGCGCGCCAGTGCGTGGCATGCGCTCCGGCCGGGCCTAGACAGCCATGCCGTACACGATCGTGAACAGCGTGCCGAGTGATCCGATGATGAAGACCCCGGTCAGGCCCGCGATGATCAGGCCCTTGCCCTGTTCCGCACTGAACGTGTCGCGCAGGGCCGTCGCGCCGATGCGCTGCTTGGCCGCACCCCAGATCGCGATCGCCAGGCAGAGCAGGATGGCGATGGCCATCACGACCTCGACCATCACACGTGCTTCGTTGCCCAGGCTGCCGAAAGGCCCCCAGTTTGGAGCGATTCCGCCGATGATCGTGTTGATGTCGCCTTTTGCGGCCGCGAGATGCATGTAAGTCACCGCCCCTGGTGGGTAGTTCTGTCTCCCCTGCCACGGTCGCAGAGGTCAGAGTCATTCTCGCCGACAATGACGCCGTCGTATGTCGACTTGGCGTCATTGAATTGGCGGGTTTCGTGCGCGCCCCCTGCTTCCGGCCTGTCTGGGACCTCCGCGGAGGCGTGGGGCGGTATTCGAAGAGACGTATGGTTACTCTGTGTATCACGGCAGGTCACGCCGGGCAATGAGGGTTCGGGCGGAACCTGTGGTGCGGTTCTGTCGTGAGCCCCCTCTGTGTCGTGACGGTCTGAGTCGGCCTGCGGCACGGCCTGTTCGGTCGGCTGTTTCTGCGCAGGTGTCACCCGTACGAGCGGAAGGTTATCCCCGGTCCGCGGGGGTGGGCGCACAGGGTGACGGCGAACCTGTCGGCCCGCACGCTCCGTGCTTTTCCGCTGCTTCCCGTGCGCGTGCGGTGCCCCCGTGCGCGGGCCGTGTCCTCGCCTCGCGGCACAGGGCCCGCCCGCCGAGCGGACCGCTCTATGGCACTTTCCTTCTGATTTATCGTTTTTGCGCGTGAAGGTCGGGCCATCGCGGGAACCAGTCATACAGGACACATGTAACTGGAGGCGAGAGGAAAATGGCTCAGCAGAAGTCGTCGTCGGACCTTCCCGAGCCGCTGCGGACCGTGACTTCCGCGCTGCGCAGGGTGCCCGGTGCGGAGGCAGTCGGCAGGGCCACCGAAGGCGCGCTGGACGCGGTCGGATCCGTGTCTCCGCGCGGGCGGCGGCTGGCGGTGTACACCGGCGCCGGGGTGCTCGGTGTCGCGGGCCTCGTGGAGTGGCCCGTCGCGCTCACCGGCGCGGCCGTGGCCTGGCTGACGCAGCCGCGACCCGAGCACCCGGAGCCATCCGGGCAGGCGACGGACGGCTCCCGGAGTGCCAAGCGCACGACGTCCGCCGGCCGACGGAAGGAAACCCCGGGTCGGCCTGCCACCACCACGACCACGCGGCACCGCCGTACCGCCGCCGCCACCTGAGGGCGAGCGATGGGGCTAGGACTGGGGGTGATACGACCCTCGACCGCTGCCGGGCTCGTCCGGGCCGGCCCTCGGCTGGTGGCCGACCGCGCTCCGGCCGCGGCGGGCGCGTTGGCGGGGGCGGCCGCGGTGGCCGCACGGGCCGGTGTGCGCGGTGCCGACACCGCGGTGCGTGCCGCACGGGTGGTGCGCAACGCCCTGCCCGGCGACACCGGTCAGTGGCGGTCCGGCGCCAGGGCGCACCTGACGCTACGGCTGCGCGAACCCGGCCGCGCCGGACGGAAGGCCGCGGTCAGGAGCGTCGCGAAGGCGTCCCGGAAAGTGGCCGAGGCACTGGCCGAGCGGCCGGACGTGCTGTCCGCGTACTGGGACGGCGGGCTGATGCGGCTGGTGGTCACGGCCACCGGGGGAGAGATGACCGATCGGGTGGTGGAGCGGGCCACCACCCTCGCCGAACACTGGGGCCTGGTGGTCACGGCGGATCCTGAGGAGGAGGAGTTCGCGCATCCCGGTGACCCCGCCGCCGTACGGACCGCCGCGGTGGCGCTCGCGGCCGACGTCCTGGGTGCCGGTGTCGCGATCGCCGGCGCCGCCCTGCGGCTGCCGCACACGCCGCGCACGGTGACCGCGGTAGTGACCCTGCTGCGCGAGAACCCCCGTTTCCGCACCTGGCTGACCGGCCGCCTCGGCCGGTCCGGGATGGACCTGACGCTCGCCCTCGCCAACGCGGCGGCGCACTCCGCGGGCGGTACGCCGACGGCCTTGGTGCTCGACGGCGGACTGCGCGCCTGCCAGTTGACGGAGCGGGTGGCCCGCGCGGTCGCGTTCGACGCGACGCATGACCGCTGGTCCGGGCCGGAGCGCGTCGCGGTGCCGGCCGATCACCACCCGCGCCCTCCGCTGCACAACTCCCCGACCCAGGAATACGCCGCCCACACCTCCGTCGCCAGCGTGCTCGGCGCGATGGCGACGGAACTGGTCAAGCGCGACATCGAAGAGGCGGCGGAGGCGGTGCTCGCGGGCTCGCCCAAGGCCGCCCGCTACGGCCCGGCCGCCTTCCACTCCGTGCTGAGCGGAGCCTTGGCCCGGCAGGGCGTGCTGGTCCGGGAGCCCGAACGGCTGCGGCACCTGGAACTGGCCGAGACACTCGTCCTGCACCCCAGCGCGCTGCTGACCCCGGGCGGCGCCGACCCGTGGATCGAGGCCGTACTGGACGCGGCGCGGCACGCCGGGCTGCGTGTCGTGATGGTCGACCATCCCGCGCTGGCCGACTTCACGGGCCTCGCCGACCGGGTCGTCGGCGGCGACCGGCCGCTGGAGGAGGTGGTGGACGAACTGATCGAGGGCAGCGAGGGCGGAACCGTCGTCACCGTCGCTCGGCCCTCCTCGGCCGATCAGGACGACGTGCTCGCCGGCCTGCTCGGCAGCGACGTGGCCGTCTCCCTGACCGACCTGGACGGGATCGTCGTCTGGGGCGCCGACGTGCTGGCCCCGAACGGTCTGGCCGATGCCTGGCGGGTGCTGACCGCGATCACGGCCGCGCGTGGGGTCGTCGGCAAGTCGCAGACCCTGGCCCGGTCCGGGGCGGCCCTGTCCGGGCTGCTGGTGGCCGTGCGCGGGGCCCGTCCCTCGCCCCGTTGGCCGCTGCCCGGTCTGCGGCACATGCCGGTCGACGCGGCCGCGGCCGCCGCCCTGCTGGCCGGCGTTCAGGCGGCGCTCCGCGTGGCCGCGACCCCGCTTCCGCGCCCGCGCCCGCGGATCCCCTGGCACGCGCTCGAGCCCGAGGAGGTCCAGGAGCGGCTGGAGCGCGAGCCCGCGCCGGAGGCCGAGCAGGCGACGGTGCGCACCGCGGCGCAGTCCCTTGCCCGGCACCCCGTCTTCGGGCCCGTGAGCGCCCCCGCGCGCTGGACGGTGCGGCTCGCCCGAGCCGTACGGGGCGAACTCGACGATCCGCTCACTCCGGTCCTGGCGGTCGGCTCCGCCGCGTCGGCGATCCTCGGTTCCGCCGTCGACGCGCTGCTGGTCGTCGGCGCGCTCGACCTGAACGCCCTGGTCGGCGGCGTACAGCGGCTGCGGGCGGAGCAGGCGCTGTCCGGGCTGGTGGCCGAGCAGCAGCGCAAGGCCCGCCTCCGGCGGCGGCGAGGGGCGCGAAAGCCGCGGCCACGGGGACGGAAGGGGGCCGTGCCGGCGGCGCAGACCGTGGACGCCGCCGAGCTGCACCAGGGAGACGTCATCGAGATCGAGGCCGATGACGTGGTACCCGCCGATGCGCGGCTGTTGTGGGAGGACGGCCTGGAGGTGGACGAGTCCGCGTTGACCGGTGAGTCCCTGCCGGCCGCCAAGCAGACGGATCCGACACCGCACGCGGCCGTCGCCGACCGAAGCTGCATGGTCTTCGAGGGCACGACCGTGGTGGCCGGACGCGCCCGGGCGGTCGTGGTGGACACCGGCGACCACACCGAGGCGGCCCGCGCCGTCTCCCTCGCCGCCCGTAAGCCCGCGGCCGCCGGGGTACAGGCCAGGCTCCAGGAACTCACCCGCAAGGCGCTGCCGTTGACGCTCGCGGGCGGGGCCGCGGTGACGGGCCTGTCGTTGCTCCACGGCACACCGGTCCGGCGGGCGGTCAGTGGCGGAGTGGCGGTGGCCATCGCCGCCGTTCCCGAGGGGCTGCCGCTGGTGGCCACGGTGGCCCAGCTCGCCGCCGCCCGGCGACTGAGCCGGCAGGGCGTCCTGGTCCGTACACCGCGCACGCTGGAGGCGCTGGGCCGGATGGACACCCTCTGCTTCGACAAGACCGGCACACTCACCGAGAACCGGCTGCGGGTGGTCCGGGCCGCGGATGCCGACGGCACCGTCCGGGAGGCCGACCTCCCCGGATCCGCGCGGACCGTGCGCGTCGCCGCCCGCGCCTGCCCCCGCCTGACCGGTGGCTTCCAGCACGCCCACGCCACCGACGAGGCCGTGCTGGACGCCGCCGGCCCTGACGCCGGCTGGACGCAGACCGAGGGCCGCCCGTTCGAGGCCGGCCGCGGGTACGCCGCCGCCGTGGGCCGAGTCGAGGGCGGCGCCCGGGTGCTCGTGGTCAAGGGCGCCCCGGAGGTCGTGCTGCCCGCCTGCGACGGGCTGTCGGCCCGGATCTCCGAGGCGGCCCATGTGCTGGCCCGCGACGGGCTGCGCGTCCTGGCGGTGGCCGAGCGTCCGCTTGCCGGGGACGAGTACGACGAGGAGGTGCTGGAGCAGACCCTCGAAGGCCTCCGATGCACCGGCCTGCTGGCCCTGTCGGACGTGCCGCGGGAAACCTCCCCCGCCCTCGTCAAGGGACTGCGGCGAACGGGCGTACGGCCGGTCATGCTCACCGGCGACCATCCGCAGACCGCGCGGGCGATCGCCGTGGAGCTGGGCTGGCCCGAGGACACGGCCGTGGTCACCGGCGACGAACTGGCCGCCGCCGACCGGTCGGCGCGGGTCCGGATGCTGCGGGACGCGGACGTCGTGGCCCGGGTCGCGCCCGAACAGAAGCTCCAGGTGGTCGAGGCGCTACGGGACGCGGGCCGGGTCGTCGGCATGGTCGGCGACGGCGCCAACGACGCCGCGGCCATTCGCGCCGCCGACATCGGCGTGGGCATCAGCGCCCGCGGTTCGGCGGCCGCGCGCAACGCCGCCGACCTGGTCCTCGTCGACTCCGATCTGACCGTGCTGATCGAGACGGTGGCAGAGGGCCGCGCGCTGTGGCACGGCGTCGCCGATGCCATCGCCATTCTCATCGGCGGCAACGCCGGCGAGGTCGGCTTCGGCATCCTCGGCGGCCTCCTGTGGGGCGCGGCCCCACTCTCGACCCGTCAGATGCTGCTGGTCAACCTGTTCACGGACCTGTTCCCGGCGGTGGCGGTGGCGGTGACCCCCGCCCGGGAGCAGCAGGACGGGGCCGGCGCCGGGAGCGAGGCGGGCGGACGGCTCGTCACATCCCTTCTGGGGCCCGCGCTGATCCGGCAGATTCGCCACCGCGCCCTGGCCACCTGCCTGGGCGCGACCGTGGCGTGGCTGCTCGGCCGTTTCACCCCGGGTACATCCCGCCGCTCCACCACGATGGCCCTGTGCGCGCTGGTGGGCACTCAGCTCGCTCAGACCATGGCCGACCGCCGGGACAGTCGGCTGGTGCGGTTCACGGCCCTCGGTTCCGCCGCGGCGCTCGTCGGCCTGGTGCAGACCCCGGGCGTCAGCCAGGTCCTCGGTTGCACCCCGCTCGGCCCGTTCGCCTGGGCGGGCGTGGCCGCGGCGATCGCGCTCGCGGTGGCCGGACACCGGACGCTGCCGCAGGTGGAGCGGGCCGTGCTGCGGTGGTGGCGGTCGTCCGAGGGCGCCCGGCCGGAGACGCCGGCCGGTAGCGCGGCGCGGTCGGTCGCGGAGGTGGCGCGGTCGGTCTCGGACCTGGCGCGGAACGCCTCGGAGATCCTGCGCAGGGCCTCCAGCGCGGGCCCGCCGCCCTGCGCGGAGCCCGAGGGTGGCGCGACGGTTGACGGCGCCCCGGATCGCGACTAGGACGGGACTTACCGCACGAGCCGTGGAGGCGTCCGAAGGGAGGAAGCGGATGTGCGCCGAATGCGCGCGGCGATCCGCGACGATGCACCCTCTTAGCGGAATTTCAGGGTGCTCACAGGGACAATCTCACCTCTGTGGTCCACAGTAAGAGGCGATGAAACCCATCACGCGCCCCCCTGGCAACCGCCGGCACGCATTCCTCGGTGCCATCGTGCTGCTGGCCGTCACGACCTCCTCCGTGGCGGCGGCCGACGGCGGTATCGGACCGCTGGGCGCGACCATCCAGGCGGAGGCAGGCCTGGACAACGCCCGGGTCGGCCCGCTCTTCGGCCCGGGCGGCGCTCTGGAAGGCGGCCACTTCTGCACCGCCTCCGTGGTGCACAGCAAGCACGGCAATCTGATCGTCACCGCCGCGCACTGCCTGAACAAGACCACCGTGTGGTTCGCCCCCGGCTACCGGGACGGCAAGGCGCCGTACGGCGTGTGGAAGGTGACCAAGACGTTCGTCGGCGGTAGCTGGCGCAGCGGCGACCAGGACGAGAACAGCGACGTCGCCTTCGCCAAGCTGGAGCAGACCGGCGGTGCGAACGTCGAGGACATCGTCGGGGGCAACCGGTTCGTCACGGGGCGGAAGACCGGCGCCACCGTCGTCACCATCACCGGATACCCGAGCTCCGAGGAAACTCCGATCACCTGTACGAACAAGCCGACCGCCCACAGCCGTACCCAACAGCGCATCGAATGCCCCGAATTCACCGGCGGCACGAGCGGCAGCCCCTGGGTGAACAACGACGGCGAGGTCGTGGGCGTCCTCGGTGGCCACGAACAGGGCGGCTCCACCTCCGACATCTCCTACAGCGTCGTCCTGGGGCGCGAGGCCGCGGCCCTCTACCGGACCGCCTCGGGCTAGGCCACTGGAAAAGGCCTGGTAGCCGCAGCCACGTTTCCCTCGCGCGGCCCCTGCGAAACACCTGCTGACACGCCGTCGGCGGCGGTCTCTCGGCGATGGCCGATCCTTTCCGCCCGTGAGGCCGGACCAGGACTTCTCCGGGCCCGTCGGCGCCCGGCGCCCCTACACTGACCCTCGGCGTACTCCCGGGCGGCGAGGGGCGGTTGACGGTGCGTAAGGCGTGGATCTGGGGCACCGCTGCCGTCAGCTCCGTGATCGGCTTCGTGATGCTGCTCGTCATCGGTGTCTACATGACCGCCGGGAACCTCCCGGGCGGGAGCGGACAGGGGTCCGTCGGGCTCGCCAGGAACGCCGTGCCCGCCGCGTACTCCCCGCTCGTGCAGAAGTGGGGCAACCTGTGCCGCGCGATCAACCCCGCGCTGCTCGCCGCCCAGCTCTACCAGGAGAGCGGCTTCAATCCGAACGCCAAGAGCCCGGCGAAAGCCGAGGGGATAGCGCAGTTCATGCCCGGCACCTGGGCCATCCACGGCATGGACGCCGACGGCAACGGAGTCGCCGACGTCTGGGACCCGGCCGACGCGATCCCGTCGGCCGCCTCGTACGACTGCAAGCTGGCCTCGTACGTGAAGGACGTGCCCGGCGACCCGACGGAGAACATGCTCGCCGCGTACAACGCGGGGGCGTACGCGGTCATCAAGTACGGAGGGGTGCCGCCGTACAGGGAGACCCAGAACTACGTGAAGACCATCACCACGCTGGCGAAGAGCTTCGCCGCGCCCGTGCAGCGGGTCGACCCCTCCAGGCAAGCGGCCGGCGCGATCTACTACGCCCAGAAGAAGCTCGGCACCCCCTACCTGTGGGGTGGCAACGGCACCGCCGACCAGGGCGGACGCTTCGACTGCTCCGGGCTGACCAGGGCCGCGTACGCGAGTGTCGGCATCGCGCTGCCCCGCGTCGCCAACGACCAGTACAACGCCGGGCCACATCCGAAACGGAGCGAACTGCTCCCGGGCGACCTGGTGTTCTTCTCTGACGACCTGTCCGATTCGCGCGCCATCCGGCACGTCGGGATCTACGTCGGTGGCGGCTACATGATCGACGCGCCCAGGACGGGCGCCGTGATCCGTTTCGACCCCATCGACACCCGGGACTACTTCGGTGCGACGCGGGTCACCGAAGATGGCGCGAAAGCGCTGCCCACCACGGTGTGAACGATGGCCGAACGGCGTGCGAGGGCACACACCGACCGGAACGCCCTCGTACGTTCGTTCCCCTGAGCTGCGAAGACAAGTCTCTCTTCGGTAACGTCTGCGTGATCGTTCGGTTGAGTGCGGAACGCGGGCAAGCGGGCCGTGCGTTGCTTCTGACGTAGAGCATCGACGTACGGCAACGGCTTGACGTGGAGTGGATCTACAACCACGGGGGTGGTGGAGCGGCGCGCACAGGCGCGTCCGCGGTACGGCACAGACGAAGGGGCCGCGCACGATGGCTGGACTCGCTGAACCGGGTTCGAACCCCGACGTCGAACTGCTCTACGACATCAACGGCTTGGCCAAGGACGCCCCGCACTGGTTCGACCGCGTCGCGGCGTTCGCCGGCGAGTACGGCCTGCTGCTCGCGATGGTCCTGCTGGTGCTGTGGTGCTGGTGGAGCACGCGCCGGCGGGGCGGCGAGGACGCGGCGTCGTCCATGGCCGCGCTCGTCTGGGCCCCGCTCGCCGCCGGTGTCGCGGTACTGGTGAACGTGCCGATCCGGGGCTTCGTGGAACGCCCCCGGCCGTTCGTCGACCATCAGGGACTCGACGTCCTCGTCACCGGCAAGACCGACTACTCCTTCGTCAGCGATCACGCCACGCTAGCGATGGCGATGGCGGCCGGACTGTTCGTCGCGAGCCGGAAGTTCGGGCTCATCGGCCTCGGGCTCGCACTCCTCGAAGGGTTCTGCCGGGTCTACATGGGAGTGCACTACCCGACGGACGTCGTCGGCGGCTTCGCCCTCGGCACGGCCGTGGCCCTGCTGCTCTCGCCGCTCGCCATGACCCTGCTGACCCCGCTCACCAAGGCGATCGAACGCTCGCCGCGCGTCAGCACGCTGGTCCGCGCTCGTGGGGCGCGGGCCCAGGGGACCGTGATCCCCGGCGCGCGGACGGAGGCGGCGTCCGAGGAGCGGGACCTGGCGGCCTGAGCCTGCCGGAGCGGGCGGGACCTCCAGCACAGGCTCCACCGGGCCTTGGCCCTAGCCGCTTGTGTGTCCCCGCGCGTCCGATCTGGCCAGACTGCGGGCCCTGCGCGCCGGGCCGCGCCAGCCGCAGGTGCAGCGGGCCACGCAGAAACGGCCCTGTTCGACCGTGGTCGTGCGGTGAGGTTCTGGTCGGGCGGGGTTGTCCTGCTGCTCCACCCGGCAAGGTTACCCAAGGCAAGTGAGCCGCCGGGTCCAGCGCGTGACGGGTGCCCCTACTCGTCGTTAACCGGAACGACAGGAGGGACACCGGGACGGACCGGCTGGGGGTAAGACAGGCGATGGTGGTGCGGCGGCATGATCGGGCGGGCGCGGCGTTCGCCGCGACAGTGGGGCTGCTGGTCTGCGGAACCTCGGTGACCGGATGTTCGGGTAGCGGGGCCGCCGCCGAGGACGCGCACTTGGTCACCGACGCCGTCGGGGAGCTCCACCGGGCAGCCGAGATCCTGGTCCGCGCCGGCAGTTCCCGGGCCCGTACGTCGATGGAGATGGCCACCGGCGGTACCCGGGTCACCATCCGCGGCGAGGGCGTGTACGACTTCCGTGACCGGCTCGGGCGGCTGACGGTGACGCTGCCGCGGGACCCCGCTGGGGTCGAGGAGCACCGCCCCATCACCGAACTGCTCGCCCCCGGCGCCCTGTTCATGAAGAACCGGGGCGCGGGCGTACCCGCCGACAAATGGGTACGGGTCGACACGGCCACGCTCTCCGACGGCAACCTCGTCACCGGCGGCGTCACCGACCCGTACGCGGCGGCCGAGTTGCTGCGCGGGGTGCGGAAGGCGACGTACGTCGGGCGGAGCGAGGTCGCCGGGACACCAGTGCGGCACTATCGCGGGACCACTGACATCGGGCTCGCGGCGCGGAGCGCTTCCGCCGGGAACAAGGGGCCGCTGCGGGCGGCGGCGAAAGGGTTCGCCACGGCCGAGGTCCCCTTCGACGCCTACCTTGACGACCAGGGGCGTGTCCGCAAGCTCCGCCAGCGGTTCGGCTTCGTCAACGGTGAACGGAAGACCACGGTCGCGGTGACCTCGACGACCCTGCTGTACGGCTTCGGGGCCCCGGCCCGGGTGGTGCTCCCGGCGGCCGAGGACATCTTCGCCGGGAAGATCGCCGAGCGGTGAAGGCGGGCGGGGGGCCGCAGGACGGGCCCGGAAGTGGCGCGGCTGAGGGAGGCGGAAATGGTCCGTCCGTGCCATGCGCGGTGTGCGGGCCGGTCCCTACCCTAGGAGGTCGGTGACGGCAGGAAGAGGTGATGCGCGTGGCTCCGCTGGGCGGTACGGCAGTTCAGGACCACGTGGCCCTCGCCGAGATCGAGCTGTGCGGCGATCTGATCATCGCGGCCTCGGCCGCGCACGAGGACCGGCTCAGCCTGGAAAGCATCGACGAGGTGCTGAGGGTGGCAGAGGAGCGGGACCCCTTCGGCGACTGAACCGTCGGAATGTCCCGCCCGCCCCGGCGTCATGTCCGCAGCAGCCGGCCGATCGCCTTCGTCGCCTCCTCCATCTTCGCGTCGATCTCCGACCCTCCCTTGAGCGCGGCGTCCGCGACGCAGTGGCGCAGATGCTCGTCGAGGAGCTGGAGCGCGAAGGACTGCAGGGCCTTCGTCGAGGCGGAGACCTGCGTGAGTATGTCGATGCAGTACACGTCCTCGTCGACCATCCGCTGCAGCCCGCGGATCTGGCCCTCGACGCGGCGCAGCCGCTTGAGGTGCTCGTCCTTCTGGTGGTGGTAGCCGTGGATGCCGTGGTCGTGGTCGGTCACCACGGTCTCGGCGCCCTCGGAGGGCGCCGGCGCGCCGGCCTCGGTGGTCGTCATCGCGTCCTCCTGGAGATCATTGCCGGTGATACGGGTCTGGACAGTCACCCGCGGACACGGATCCCGCGCTCCGCGAAAACGGACATATACCCCTGACGGGTATATGGTAACGAACTTTGCCGGGAGTGGAGAGCCCTTGGCCGAGGCCCCGGCAGCCCTCGTACCGCCCCCGTGCCGACCACAATGTTCGATGGGCGACACTGGAGGACGACCCTGTAGCCGTGGCCGGATGATGTGCTTAGCATCAGCCTGACCGAAACCGAAGCATCTGAGGACCCCACGTGCGCTTTCGTCTTACCCCCAGGGAGACGAGCTTCTACGACATGTTCGCCGCGTCCGCGGACAACATCGTCACCGGTTCGAAACTCCTGATGGAACTGCTCGGGGCGGAGAACTCCGACCGGGCCGAGATCGCAGAGCGTATGCGGGCAGCGGAACACGCAGGTGACGACGCCACGCACGCGATCTTCCACCAGCTGAACTCCTCGTTCATCACGCCGTTCGATCGTGAGGACATCTACTCCCTGGCGTCGTCCCTGGACGACATCATGGACTTCATGGAGGAGGCCGTCGACCTGGTCGTCCTCTACAACGTCGAGGAACTGCCCAAGGGCGTCGCCCAGCAGATCGAGGTCCTGGCGCGGGCGGCGGAGCTGACGGCCGAGGCCATGCCCAACCTCCGCACGATGGCGAACCTGACCGAGTACTGGATCGAGGTGAACCGTCTGGAGAACCAGGCGGACCAGATCCACCGCAAGCTGCTCGCCCATCTGTTCAACGGCAAGTACGACGCGATCGAGGTCCTGAAGCTGAAGCAGATCGTGGACGTGCTGGAGGAGGCCGCGGACGCCTTCGAGCACGTGGCCAACACGGTGGAGACCATCGCGGTCAAGGAGTCCTGAGGCGTCGATGGACACCTTCGCTCTGGTCGTGACCATCCTGGTCGCGCTCTTCTTCACCTATACGAACGGCTTCCACGACTCCGCGAACGCGATCGCGACATCGGTCTCGACGCGCGCGCTGACGCCGCGGGCGGCGCTGGCGATGGCGGCGGCGATGAACCTCGTCGGTGCGTTCATCGGCAACGGGGTCGCGAAGACGGTCAGCAAGAACCTGATCCAGACGCCCGAGGGCGGGAAGGGGATGGCGATCCTCTTCGCGGCGTTGGTCGGCGCCATCGTCTGGAACCTGACCACGTGGTACTTCGGCTTGCCCTCGTCGTCGTCGCACGCGCTGTTCGGCGGCATGGTCGGCGCGGCGCTGGCGGGCGGTACGACGGTGTACTGGTCCGGCGTCCTGGAGAAGATCGTCATTCCCATGTTCCTGTCCCCGGTGGTCGGCCTGGTCGTCGGCTACCTGGTGATGACGGGGATCATGTGGCTCTTCCGGCGGGCCAATCCGCACAAGGCGAAGCGGGGCTTCCGTATCGCGCAGACGGTGTCGGCGGCCGGCATGGCGCTCGGCCATGGTCTCCAGGACGCGCAGAAGACCATGGGCATCGTGGTGATGGCGCTGGTCATCGCGGACGTCCAGGACTACAGCGATCCGATCCCGGTGTGGGTGAAGCTCGTCTGTGCGGTGATGCTGTCACTGGGTACGTACGCGGGCGGCTGGCGCATCATGCGCACGCTGGGCCGCAAGATCATCGAGCTGGATCCGCCGCAGGGCTTCGCCGCGGAGGCGACGGGGGCGTCGATCATGTTCACGACGGCGTACCTGTTCAAGGCGCCGATCTCGACGACGCATGTGATCACCTCGGCGATCATGGGCGTGGGCGCGACGAAGCGGGTGAACGCCGTGCGATGGGGCGTCGCGAAGAACATCGTGCTGGGCTGGTTCATCACGATGCCGGCGGCGGCGATCGTGGCGGCGTGCGGGTTCTGGTTGATCAACCTGGCGTTCGGGTAGGAGCGCCGGCCCGGACCCCGCCGAGCAGGCCTCGTCCGAGGAGATGCCCCGGACCCCGGATCCTCGGGGTTTTCGGCCCGAGGGCCGGGGTGGGCGGTGGCGGTGTTCCGGGTGGCCCGTCGTTTCGAGATGCGGTCCCCGGTGGCGCGGCAAGACTGGACCTATGACTACCAAGGCACTCCTCGAAGGCGGGCCGGACGATCTGGCGGGCACGCTCGTGCCGGTCGTTCCTCCGGGACAAGAGCTCAAGATTCCTCACCGCGGCGGATACGAGCACTACAAGGTCACGTCGCGCCACGAGGACAGCCAGGAGGGTCGGGTCACCGTCTACCAGTGGTGGGAGCGGACAGAAGTCGCCGAATAGGAGCGGGCCCGCCCCCGAACCGGGGGCGGGCCCTCCTGTTCCCCGCGGTGGCACCGCCATGCAGCACCGCGAGGGGTCTTCAGCCGAAGCGGCCCGAGATGTAGTCCTCCGTCGCCTGGACCGACGGGTTGGAGAAGATCCGCTCCGTCTCGTCGATCTCGATCAGCTTGCCCGGCAGGCCCACGCCCGCCAGGTTGAAGAACGCCGTACGGTCCGAGACGCGCGCGGCCTGCTGCATGTTGTGCGTCACGATGACGATCGTGAAGCGTTCCTTCAGCTCGCCGATCAGGTCCTCGATGGCCAGGGTCGAGATCGGGTCGAGCGCCGAGCAGGGCTCGTCCATCAGCAGGACCTTCGGCTCGACCGCGATCGCACGAGCGATGCACAGGCGCTGCTGCTGACCGCCCGAGAGGCCCGAGCCCGGCTTGTTCAGGCGGTCCTTCACCTCGTTCCAGAGGTTCGCGCCCCTGAGCGACTTCTCGACGATGTCGTCCAGTTCCGACTTGCGGTAGTTGCCGTTCAACCGCAGGCCCGCCGCCACGTTGTCGAAGATCGACATCGTGGGGAAGGGGTTGGGGCGCTGGAAGACCATGCCCACCTCGCGGCGGACGGCGACCGGGTCGACCCCCGCGCCGTACAGGTCCTCGTCGTCGAGGAGCACCTTGCCCTCGACGCGTCCGCCGGGCGTCACCTCGTGCATGCGGTTGAGCGTCCGCAGGAACGTCGACTTGCCACAGCCGGAGGGGCCGATGAACGCCGTCACCGACCGCGGCTCGACCGTCATCGAGATGTCCTCGATCGCCTTGTGGGAGCCGTAGTAGGCGGTGAGTCCGCTTACGTCGATTCGCTTGGCCATGACTACTTCACTTCCAAAGTCTGATGGGTCGCCGTGGCCCCGCAAGACGGGAGCCGTGCCGCGGCGACCGGCCGCGCGGCGGTAGCCGCGGATTGTCAGCGGGGGGCCTTCCAGCGGGCGATACCGCGAGCCACCAGGTTGAGGATCATCACGAAGGCGATCAGTGCGAGCGACGCCGCCCAGGCACGGTCGTACGCCGCGTTGGCGCCGGCGCTGTTCGAGTACTGCTGGTAGATGTACAGCGGCAGCGACGCCTGCGCGCCCTCGAAGGGGTTGGCGTTGATGAACCGGTTGCCGAACACGAGCAGCAGCACCGGAGCGGTCTCGCCGGCGATGCGGGCGATCGCCAGCATGATGCCGGTGGTGATGCCGCCGATGGAGGTCGGCAGGACCACCTTGAGGATGGTGCGCCACTTGGGTACGCCGAGCGCGAGAGACGCCTCGCGCAACTCGTTCGGGACGAGCTTGAGCATCTCCTCCGTGGAGCGGACCACGACCGGCATCATCAGGATGGCCAGGGCGAGCGAACCGGCGAAGCCGAACGGCTGCATGTCGAGGATCAGCATCAGGCTGAGGATGAACAGACCGGCCACGATCGACGGGATACCGGTCATCACGTCGACGAAGAAGGTGACGGCCCGCGCGAGCCTGCCGCGGCCGTACTCCACCAGGTAGATCGCGGTGAGCACACCGATCGGCGCGCCGATCAGGGTGGCGAGGCCGACCTGCTCCAGACTGCCGAGGATGGCGTGGTAGATGCCGCCGCCCGGCTGGGAGTCGGCGACCACACCCATCGAGTGGGTCAGGAAGTAGACGTCGAGGACCTTCACACCGCGCTGCACGGTCACCCAGACCAGGGACACCAGCGGCACCACGGCGAGCAGGAAGGCGACCCACACCAGGGAGGTCGCGACACGGTCCTTGGCCTGGCGGCGGCCCTCGACGCGCGCGGCGATGCCGTACGTGGCGAGGACGAAGAGGATCGCGGCGATCAGGCCCCACTGGACGCGGCTGTGCAGTCCGGCGGCGGCGCCGATGCCGATCGCGGCGGCGATCGAGCCCGCGGCGATGGCCCAGGGGGACCACGAGGGGAGACGGGCGCCGCGCAGGGTGCTGCGCTTGTCGGCGACGGCTGCGGTGCTCATGCGTTGGCCCCCGAGTACTCCTTGCGGCGGGCGATGATCAGCCGGGCCGCGCCGTTGACCAGCAGGGTGATGACGAACAGGACGAGACCGGAGGCGATCAGCGCGTCACGGCCGTACTCCGACGCCTCGCTGAACTTGCTGGCGATGTTCTGGGCGAAGGTGCCGCCGCCCGGGTTGAGCAGACTCCCGTGGATGAGGAAGTCCGGGGAGAGCACGGTGGCGACGGCCATCGTCTCGCCGAGCGCGCGGCCGAGGCCCAGCATGGAGGCGGAGATCACACCGGAGCGGCCGAAGGGCAGCACGGCCATGCGGACGACCTCCCAGCGCGTGGCGCCGAGGGCCAGGGCCGCCTCCTCGTGCATCCGCGGGACCTGGCGGAAGACCTCGCGGCTCACGTTGGTGATGATCGGCAGGATCATGATCGCGAGCAGGATGCCGACGGTGAGAATCGAGCGGGGGGCGCCGCCGTCCCAGGAGAAGACGCCGGTCCAGCCGAGGTAGTGGTCCAGCCAGCCGAACAGGCCGTTCAGGTTCGGTACGAGGACCAGGGCGCCCCACAGGCCGTAGACGATGGACGGCACGGCGGCGAGCAGGTCGATCACGTACGCGATGGGGCCGGACGCCCGGCGCGGGGCGTAGTGCGTGAGGAAGAGCGCGATGGCGACCGCGACCGGGACCGCGATGACCATGGCGATGATCGAGGAGACCACCGTGCCGAAGGCCAGCACGGCGATGCCGAAGACCGGCGGGTTGAGGCTGGTGTTCCACTCGAAGGTGGTGAGGAAGTTGCCGTGGTCATCGCTGATGGCCAGGGACGCACGGTAGGTGAGGAAGACCGCGATCGCGGCCATGATCACCAGCAGCAGGATGCCCGCTCCGCGGGAGAGGCCGAGGAAGATCCGGTCTCCGGGCCGGGTGGTGCCGCGGCGGGTGTTCGTCAGCCCGGCCGCGGAAGGCCGCGGAGCGGGGGGTGACGCTTGTTTGTGGTGTGTTGTTATGTCCATCGGGTTCTCCGGTCTGCGGGGTCACACGCGGTGTGCGGCGGCCCCAGGCGGCGGTGCACCGGACGGTGCGGTCCGGTCCCGGGTGGGGACCGGACCGCACACTCATGTCAGCTCAGGCCCTCGATGGTGGTGCGGACCTTGGAGATGATGCTGTCGGGGATCGGGGCGTAGTCGTTCTGGCTCAGGACGGCCTGGCCTTCCGTACCGGCGATGTAGCGCAGGAAGGCCTTGGTGGCGGGCAGGGTGTCCGCCTTGTTGCCCTTGTCGCAGGCGATCTCGTAGGTGACCAGGACGATCGGGTAGGCGCCGTCGGCCTTGGTGCCGTAGTTCAGCTGGAGCGCGAGGTCCTTGCCGGTGCCGACGACCTTGGCGTCCGCGATGGCCTTGGTGGCGTTGTCGACGGTGGCCTTGACCGGGGAGGAGGCGCCCGTGTCGATGGAGACCGTGGACAGGTCCTTGGCGTACGACAGCTCGAAGTAGCCGATGGCGCCCTCGGTCTGCTTGACCTGCGCGGCCACACCCGAGGACTGCGGAGCGGACTGGCCGCCCTTGGCCTGCCAGGCCTTGCCGCCGGAGTACTTGCCCCAGACGGAGGGGGCCGAGGCCTTCAGGTACTTCGTGAAGTTGTCCGTGGTGCCGGACTCGTCCGAGCGGTGGAACGCCTGGATCTTGGTCGAGGGCAGCTTGGCGCCCGGGTTCAGCTTCTTGATCGCCTTGTCGTCCCAGGTCTTGATCTGGCTGTCGAAGATCTTGGCGAGGGTGTCGGCGTCCAGCACCAGGTTGTCGACGCCCGGCAGGTTGTAGCCGACGGCGATCGGGCCGCCGACCATCGGGAGGTCGATGCCCTGACCGCCGGAACAGACCTTCTTGGAGGCCGCGACCTCTTCGGGCTTCAGGGCGGAGTCCGAACCGGCGAAGGCGACCTGGCCCTGGGTGAACGCGGTGACGCCGGCGCCGGAGCCCTGGCCCTTGTAGTTGATCTGCACGCCGGAGCAGGCCTGTGAGAACTGCGCCACCCAGGCGTCGATCGCGTTCTTCTGCGCGGAGGAGCCGTCGGCGAGGAGCTGGCCCTTGGCGTCGTCGCACTTGACCGAGCCGGCCTTCGCCGCCGTCGAGGAGGACGCGGAGCTGTTGCTCTTGTCGCCGGTGTCGTCGGAGCCGCACGCCGTGAGGGCCAGGGCGCCGGAGACGGCGAGAGCACCGAGGGTGAGGGCCCGCCGGTTCATGCGCTGAAGCTTCACTTTCGGGAGTTCCTTCCAGGAGCCGCCATCCTGATCGGCGGCGTGCGAGGTGTGGGTGAGGCGGACGCGTACTCGAGGCCGCGCCCGCTCCCTCAGGTAAGGCCGAAATTAGGCAGATCAGGTGAAGGCGCCTATGGCCGTAAGTGAACGGAGGGTGAACCCCTGCGGACGGTGTGGTGAGGTCACGGAACGCTTACGGCCCGGACACGAGGGCATTCCATCGGGCTGGGTCGGGGACGGGGGTGCGGCCTGCGGGAATCGGTCGGGTGCGGGCTTGTCCGGGCTGACACGCAGTCGCCGCGCGTCCCTTGAGAGTGGGGTTTATATCCGGTTCAGGAAATTCACGACGATATCTACCAGATCGCGGTCGTGAGGCTGGGTCAGGCGGGTCCGGATCGCGGCCGGCGGGAGCCACAGGATCCGGTCGACCTCAAGGTTGGGCGTGAAGGAACCGTCCAGCGCCTCGGCCGCCCAGTAGTGGACCTGCTTGGGGCGGCCGTGCGCCTCGTAGCGGATGGTGGGCAGGCGCTCGCCGGGCACGGCGGCGTACCCCGTCTCCTCACGTACCTCGCGCAGCGCCCCCGTGAGCGGGTCCTCGTCGGGCCTGAGCTTGCCCTTCGGGTGGGACCAGTCGTCGTACTTCGGCCGGTGGACCAGGCAGATCTCCAGCTCGCCGTCGACAGGGGAGCGGCGCCACAGGACGCAGCCTGCCGCATGGATGGTGTCGTCGGTCATCGGGTGCTCACGGATCCTCTCCCGTGGCCGCGCGCCGCGATACGGACGCCTGCTAAGTCCCTACTGTCTGCCTCTGCCACGACTGCTGGAAGGCGAAACGGGCCGCCTCCACCTCATGGCGCTGGTCGGCGTGCAGCACACCGAGGGCGTACGCCGTCGCCGGGGCGATGCGCGGGGTGCGCGCCGCCGCGCCCGCGGCGGCGGCCGCCTCCGAGGCGTCACGGTGGCGGTTCAGGGCCTGGCCCGCCGTCAGCAGCCGTACGTCGACGGCCGAGTCCTCGCCGTGCACGCCGTCCAGCACCTCCCGGGCGTAGCGATGCAGTCGCAGCAGCAGCCGGACCTGATGCCAGGGGCCGTCCTGCGAGAGCGGGGCCGGGTCCGGGGACAGGCCGTTGACCAGCGCCTCCGCGTTGTACGGGTGGCCCGCGGTGACCAGCGGCAGCGCGGCCACCGCCTGGCACAGCCGCTCCTTGGCCGCCGCGGCCTGCGGGTGCAGATCGGTGCCGGCCGCGGTGGGCGCGAGGGGGACCTCGCTGGCGAGGACGGCGACACCGTCCGCCACCGCGTGGAAACGGCTCGAACCGAGGGCCTCCAGGGCGGCGGAGTGGGCGCGCGTGCGGGCCAGCGTCAACTGGCGCTCCAGCAGGGCGCCCGCCTTCGCCGCGCCGACGGTCAGGGCGCCGCGCTCAGGGCCTGCGGGACGGCCCTGCGGGCCGGTGCCGGCGGGTTCCACGGTGTCCTCCGGCTGCGTGGGGAAGGCCGACGAGCCCGACAGCCGGTGCAGGGCCCTGAGCAGCCGTTCGAGCCGGGCCGCATAGGCGTGCTCGCGGGCCAGCGTGCCCGAAAGCCAGGCGAGTTCGGGGCGCATCCTTGCGGACCAGTCGGCGTCGAGCAGGGGCCGGAACGTGTGGATCGTGCCGCTGATGCGGCGGGCCGAGCGGCGCAGGGCGAGCACCGCGTCACCAGGGTCCTCCGCTCTGCCGGCCTGCCTCGCTCTCGACTTCGCCCGAGCGGCGGGATACGTGTCACCCGCCTCCTGGTGCCTGCGCAGCGACCGGAGGAACTCCGTGGCCTGGTCCCTCAGGTAGCCCGCGAGGGCGTCCGGGGGGAAGGGCGGGGCAGCGGGATCGATGGGGGGATCAAGGTGTTGCTGTGCCACGCCGGCGCCTCCGGGCGTCTATGAGCATCTCCTGGATGTTCCGCAGGGGCTGGCCGTCCGCGTCGGTCGCGTGCCGGGTCCACTCGCCGTCCGGGCCCAGGTGCCAGGAGGAGGCGGTGTCGGACATACCGGTCTCCAGGAGCCGGTTGAGGGTCGCCCGATGGGCCGGGTCGGTGACCCTGACGAGTGCCTCGATACGGCGGTCGAGGTTGCGGTGCATCATGTCGGCGCTGCCGATCCACACCTCGGGCTCGCCGCCGCCCGCGAAGACGAAGACGCGGGAGTGTTCGAGGAAGCGACCGAGGACGGACCGTACGCGTATGTGCTCGGACAGACCGGCGACGCCCGGCCGCAGCGCGCAGATGCCACGCACCCAGACGTCGACCGGGACGCCCGCCTGGGAGGCCCGGTAGAGGGAGTCGACGACCGCCTCGTCCACCATCGAGTTGACCTTGATGCGGACGTACGCGGGCCGTCCGGCACGGTGGTGCTGGATCTCCTTGTTGACCCGGGAGATCAGACCGTCACGCAGGGATCTGGGCGCGACGAGCAGTCGGCGGTAGGTCTCGCGGCGCGAGTAGCCCGACAGCCTGTTGAAGAGGTCGGACAGGTCCGCGCCGACCTGGGGGTCGGCGGTCAGCAGCCCCAGATCCTCGTACAGACGTGCGGTCTTCGGGTGGTAGTTGCCCGTGCCGACGTGGCTGTAGCGGCGGAGGGTCTCGCCTTCCTGCCGTACGACGAGCGACAGCTTGCAGTGGGTCTTCAGCCCGAGGAGCCCGTACACGACGTGACAGCCCGCCTCCTCCAGCTTGCGGGCCCAGCTGATGTTGGCCTGCTCGTCGAAGCGGGCCTTGATCTCGACCAGGACGAGGACCTGCTTGCCGGACTCGGCCGCGTCGACGAGCGCGTCGATGATCGGCGAGGTCTCCGAGGTCCGGTACAGCGTCTGCTTGATGGCGAGCACGTCCGGGTCGGCGGCCGCCTGCTCCAGGAACGCCTGGACCGAGGTGGAGAAGGAGTCGTACGGGTGGTGCAGCAGGACGTCCCGCTCCCGCAGCGCCGCGAAGATGTCGGGGGCCGACGCCGACTCGACCTCCGCGAGGTCACGGTGGGTGCCCGCGACGAACTTCGGGTACTTCAGCTCGGGATGGTCGAGGCCCGCGATGCCGAAAAGGCCCGTGAGGTCCAGGGGGCCGGGCAGCGGGTACACCTCGGCCTCGGAGATCTTCAGCTCGCGCACCAGGAGGTCCAGGACGTAGCGGTCGATCGACTCCTCCACCTCCAGGCGCACCGGCGGCCCGAAGCGGCGCCGCATGAGTTCCTTCTCCAGGGCCTGGAGCAGGTTCTCGGCGTCGTCCTCCTCGACCTCCAGGTCCTCGTTGCGGGTGATGCGGAAGGTGTGGTGCTCCAGGACCTCCATGCCCGGGAACAGCTCCTCCAGATGCGCGGCGATGACGTCCTCGATGGGGACGTAGCGCCGCGCGGAGGCCTCCAGGAAGCGGGAGAGCAGCGGCGGGACCTTGACGCGCGCGAAGTGGCGGTGGCCGGAGACCGGGTTGCGCACGACGACGGCGAGGTTCAGGGACAGTCCCGAGATGTACGGGAAGGGGTGCGCGGGGTCCACGGCCAGCGGGGTGAGCACCGGGAAGATCTGGTTGCGGAAGAGCGTGAACAGCCGCGCCTGCTCCTTCTCGGTCAGCTCGTTCCAGCGGACCAGGTGGATGCTCTCCTCCGCGAGCGCGGGGGCGACGTCCTCGTGGAAGCAGGCCGCGTGCCGGGCCATGAGCTCGCGCGAGCGGGCCCAGATCATCTCCAGCACCTCGCGCGGCTGGAGGCCGGACGCCGAGCGGGTGGCGACACCGGTGGCGATGCGGCGCTTCAGACCCGCGACCCGGACCATGAAGAACTCGTCCAGATTGCTGGCGAAGATCGCCAGGAACTTCGCCCTTTCGAGCAGCGGGGTGTGGGGGTCCTCGGCGAGTTCGAGCACCCGCTCGTTGAACTGGAGCCAGCTGCGCTCCCGGTCGAGGAAGCGGCCCTGGGGGAGCTGCGCGCCCTCGGCCTCCTCGTACACATCGAGGTCGGCGTCGATGTCCGGTTCCAGGTCGGAGACCGCCGCGGCCACGGCGTGCGGGCGGTGCGCGGCGATGGAGCCCACGGAAGGCTGCTGGTTCTGCATGTTCGCGCGGCCCGAGGACTCTCCCTCACGTGTGGTGGTGGGGGACGGCTGGGCCTGCGCCTGGGCGTTCTGCTGGCTCATGAACCCATTCTTCCGCGCCGATCGGGTGACGGGCGCGTCGGAGAGCGAGGGCGGCAGCGCGGTGAGGCGACGCCCGCGCTCCGCACCGGCCCCGATGTCCGGGGGCGGCGAGGGCTCTGGCACGGCGGCATTCATTGCCCGAGCGTCGCAAGCCCGCCTGAATCAAGGGTTACGGCGACATGACGTACGGGATAGCGGGGGGAGACTCGCGGACGGCCCCGTCGGGTGCGCGGTGGCGCAGGGCGTGGGGCGGGTGCCGCCCCGGTGCGGCCGGGCGGCCCGCGCCGGGGCCGCCCCGAACCGTTCACGGACCCGCCCGGAAAGAAACTTCCCGGGAAGCGCGAACCGATCGAGGGGGCTCGTCCGATGAAGGGGCGTGAGGGAAACGAGAAGTGACGGGGAGCTGCTGCGCGCCGCGGCGGACGGGGACCGTCGCGCCTTCGAGGAGCTGTACCGGCGGTATGCGCCGTGGCTCACGGCACGACTGCGTGGTCGGTGCGCCGACCCGGGGGTCGTGGACGACGTCGTGCAGGAGACGTTTCTCGCGGTCTGGCGCGGCACCGCGCGCTACCGCGAGGACGGTGACGTGGCCGGCTGGCTCTGGCGCATCGGCGCCCGACGGCTGGTGGACGCGCTGCGCGGCGACGGCGCGCGCGGTCGGCTGCGGAAGACGCTGGCGCGGCTGCGGCACCGCCACGAGGTCTCCGCGGAGGAGCGGGTCCTGGCCGCGGTGGAGCACGGCGACCTGGCGGGAGCGCTGATACGGCTCTCGCCCGAGCTGCGGGCCGTCCTCCAGGCGACGGTGGTCGACGGACTCACGACCAGGGAGGCCGCCGTCCTGCTCGGTATCCCCCCAGGCACGGTCAAGACGCGGGCGCTGCGCGCGCGCAAGCGGTTGCGGGAGGAACTGGCATGAGCGACGACAAGCACGGCGGCGCCGGATGGCACGCCGACGCCGACGATCTGCGCGCCTATGCGCGCGGCGAGCTTCAGGCGCCCCGGCTGTGGTCCGTCGACGCACATCTGACCGCCTGCGCGTCCTGCCGCCTGGCACTGGCCGAGGCCGGCGACCCGCTCGCCCTGGACGCGGGCTGGGCGCGGCTCGACGCCGAGCTGGACGCCCCCCGGCCGGGCGTCGTCGAGTCCCTGCTGACGCGGATCGGGGTTGCCGACCACACAGCGCGGCTGCTCGCCGCGACACCCGTGCTGCGCGCCTCCTGGCTGAGCGCTGTGCTGCTGGTCCTGGTCATGACCGTGGCCAGCGTGTACACGGCCGACTCGCCCTGGCTGTTCCTCGCACTGGCTTCGCTGCTGCCGCTGGCGGGCGTCGCGCTGTCGTACGGTCCGGTCCTCGACCCGACCTACGAGATGGCGCTCGTCGCCCCGCTGCACGGCTTCCGTCTGCTGATGATCCGCACGGTCGCGGTGCTGGTCACCAGCCTGGGACTGAACGGTCTTGCGACGCTGGCCCTCCCGGAGTACGGGCTGCGGGCGCTGGCCTGGCTGCTGCCCGCACTCGCGCTGACCACGACGGGTCTCGCACTGACCGCCCGGCTGGGCCCGGTCCTCGCCCCCGCCCTGGTCAGCGGCGGCTGGGTCGCCCTGCTGGTGGTGACCAGGGCGACCACCCACGGGACGCTCGTGCCGTTCACGGCGGCGGGCCAGGGCGTGGCGGCGGCGATCGCCGTGGTCGCCGCGGCCTCGCTGCACCGTCTGCGGGACCGTTTCGACGCCTCGCCGTCCGCCTCTTTCGCCGCCGACTTCGCGCACAGGAGCACCTCATGACCACCCACCCCACCGTCTCGGCCTCCGGCCTGACCCTGCGCTACGGCGGCACGGCCGCTCTCGACGACGTCTCCCTTCGTCTGCACGAGGGCGTCACGGGCCTGCTCGGTCCCAACGGCGCGGGCAAGACGACCCTGCTGCGCGTGCTGGCCACCGCCGTGCCCGCCGACCGGGGCACCTTCACCGTTCTCGGGCACGACCCGGGCACGGTGAACGGCCGCCAGGAGGTGCGGCGTCGGCTCGGCTATCTACCGCAGACCCCGGGATTCCATCCCGACTTCACCGCCTTCGCGTTCGTCGACTACGTGGCGATCCTCAAGGAGCTCACCGACCGGGCGGCCCGCCATCGCGAGGTGCGGCGCGTGCTCGAGGCCGTCGACCTCTCCGATGTGCGCGGCAAGCGCATCAAGCGGCTCTCCGGCGGAATGCGCCAGCGTGTCGCCCTGGCCGCAGCGCTCCTCGGGGATCCTGGCCTGCTGCTGCTCGACGAACCGACCGTGGGCCTCGACCCCGAACAGCGCATGCGGTTCCGGGAGGTGATCGCCGAGGCGGGCCAGGGCAGGACGGTGCTGCTGTCCACCCACCAGACCGAGGACGTGGCGATGCTCTGCCATCGCGTCATCGTCATGTCCCACGGCCGTGTCCGCTTCGAGGGCACCCCGGCCGAGCTGACCGCACGGGCGGCGGGCCGGGTGTGGAGCAGTACGGAACGCGACCCGCAGGCCCGCGCGGGCTGGCGCACGGGTCTGGGCACCTTCCGTAATGTCGGCGACCCGCCCAAGGACGCCGAGCTCCTCGAACCCACCCTGGAGGACGGCTACTTGCTCGCCCTCGACGGCGAGCCCGTGGAGGTCGCGCCCGCATGAGTGCCGTCATCGAAAAGGCCCCTGTGGTGTCCGCACCCGCTCAGGCCGGCCGCCACTCGGTCTCCGCGGTCCTCGCACTCGCCCGCTTCGAGGCCCGCGAACTCCTCCTGTGTATCCCGGTGTTGGTGGTCCTGCTGCTGTACGTGGGCCGAACCGGCTGGAAGTTGTTCTCCCAGGGCGGCATGGACGATTACCCGGTCCTTCACAACGTCGACCGCGCAACCCAGGCCGGGCCGATGCTCCTTGACATCGCCGTCCTCGTCTCCGTGAACGTCGCCGTGCTGCGCTCCCGGCGCCACGACACGGACCGGCACTTCGGCACCCTGGTCATGGAGCCGTGGCGGCGCACGCTCGCGCACGCCCTGTCGGTGGTGCCGTTTGCCGCGGTCACCGCGCTGCTCGTCGCCGTCGAGTTCGGCTGGGCGGCGCTGCAGCCGGGTGCGGTCGGCCATGGTTCGGTCGCCGAGCTTGCGGTGGGGCCGCTGGTGATGCTGCTGTGCGGAGTCCTGGGGGTACTGGCCGCGCGGGTGATCCCGAGTGTGCTCGGCGGCCCCGTCGTCTTGATCATCGCGTTCGTCGCGTTCCTGGTCGCCCCCGACGTCACCGGACACGCCGGACCGGACACGCTGCACTGGCTGGAGTGGCTGCAGCCGTATGTCTGGGAGGACAGCCCCAGGGCGATCCCCTCCGACCTCCTGGGCCGCCCGGCCGCCTGGCACGCCCTGTATCTGGCGGGTCTGACGGCACTGCTGCTGGGTGTCGCGGTCCTGCTGAACGGGGGACGTACACGCCTGCTGAAGGCAGTGACGGCGCTCGCGCTGGCTGCCACGGTCGGGGGGATCGCCGGACAGTCCCCGAGCCACGAAGCCGCCCTGACCGCGGCCCGTAACAAGGCGAGCCACGGGCCGGCGTCCTCCCAGTCGTGTGAGACGCACGGCCAGTCGACGTACTGCTCCTTTCCGGAGTGGACCGGCTGGCGGGACGACTGGGCGCGGGTGGTCGACCGTGTGCAGAGCCTCGCGGGCGGTGGGGCCCAAGGAGCACGGCTGACGATCCGGCAGCGGATACCGGTCGTCCATGACCTGCGCAGCGACGCCGCCCTCATGCCCCTGCGCACACCGGGCGAGGTCACGGCCGGCACGCACTGGGGCGGTAACCGTGTTCCGGAGTTCGCCGTCGGGGTCGCGTCGGTCCTGGTGGTGGGGGACGAGGAGTCGGTCGTCGGAATGTGCGACGCGCGCGTGGTGACGATCATGTGGCTGGCGATGGCCGCGCAGAACGATCCGATGACGGAGTTCCGCAACGTCCGCCTGGACGACAGTGTCGAGGGCTCCGCCGTCGTCCTGAACACCGCGGACTCGTTCTCGATGAGCGCCGGACAGACCCGGATCGTCCGGGAACTCCTCGAGCGTCCGCGCTACAGCGTCTCGGCCCGGGTGAAGACCCACTGGGCGGAGCTGACGTCGCCGAAGACCTCGCAGGCGCGGGCGGCGGAGCTGCTCGGGGTGCCGGCCGCCAAGGGGAACGACGAGGACAAGGGGGAGCTGTGCCAGCAGTAGCCGGCAGATATGCGGGGATCGCGGCCCTCGTCCCGCCGGTGTGGCTCTCCCTCCCCTGGGGGATGCTCGGTGCCGCCGCCGGCCTGGGCCCGGCTCTCGGCGCGGTCGTACGGCTGACGCCGGGCGGGTACGGCACCGCCTTCGCCGCCATGCTCCTCAGGCTCGCCGCCCTCGCTCTCGCCCTGGGCCTGGCGTTCCTGCTGGACGATCCGGCGCGGCACACCACCGCGGCGGTGCCGACCCGGCGGGTGGTGCGCAGCGGAGTGCGGATGGTGCTCGTCGCCCCGGTCGCGGTACTGAGCTGGACGGCGGCCCTGCTGCTCATACCGGCGCCGATACGGCCCCCGGCCGACGACCTCACCCTGGAGGCGGCGGCGCTGGCGGCCCTGGCGCTCACCGGCGCCGCGAGCGCCGTACGGTTCACCGACACACCACGGCCGGGGGCGGCGGTGGCGGCGGCGCTGCTGGTGGGCACGCTGCTGGCGACGCTGCTCCCCGAGCGAGGGGCCCTGTTCGTCGCGGTGGACACCCCCGGCTGGGTGGCGGCCCATCAGCGATGGGCGGCGCTGCTGACGCTCACCCTTTCGGCGGGCGCGGCACTCCTGCCGGAACCGGTACGCAGACACCGGGAGTCGGCCCGCGCCCACCGCTGACGCCACCGCACGGTCGGGTCACATGCCCCTCACGTCTCCGTCCGGTACATCAGGTCCGTCTCGTGGGTCAGGAAGCCCAGCCGTTCGTAGACCGTGAGCGCGGCCTTGTTGTCCGCGTCGACGTACAGCATCACGGTCGGCAGGCCCTGGGCGGCGAGGTGCCGCAGGCCGATCGTGGTGAGGGCACGGCCGAGGCCGCCGCCCTGGGCGCCGGGACGGACGCCGAGCACGTACACCTCGCCGAGCTGCTCCTGAGCGTGGATCTTGGTCCAGTGGAAGCCGATGAGTTCCGGGCCGTGCTCGCCCTCGCGCTCGGCGAGGAAGAAGCCCTCCGGGTCGAACCACGGTTCGGCCATACGGTCGTTCAGGTCCCGCTGGGTGAGCGACCCCTGCTCCGGGTGGTGGGCGAAGGCGGCCGCGTTGACGGCGAGCCAGGCCGCGTCGTCCCGGCCGGGCACGAAGGTGCGCACGGTGACGCCGTCGGGCAGCTTCGGTTCGGGCAGCTCGAGGTCGGTCAACGGGCGGCGCATCTGACGCAGTTCACGAAAGAGGGTGAGGCCGAGTACCTGGGCCAGGTGCCGGGCCGCGGAGTGGCCGCCGTGCGCCCACACGCGCAGCCGCTTGCCGGAGGCGGCGAGAAGCGCGGAGCCCAGCGCCCGGCCGTGCCCGTGCCCGCGGTGCGAGGGGTGCACGACCAGCTCGGCGGCCGGCGCCTCCACCGGGTCGGTGTCTTCCAGTTGCGCGTATCCGACGAGCGTGTCACCGGTCGTCAGCAGCATATGCGACACGCCCTCCCGCCCACCGCCGCGCAACTGCAGGCGTCCCTGCTCGGATACCGCCTGCTGTCCGTCGACCCGGGCGGCCTCGGCGAGCAGCGCGAGTACCGACTCGGCCTGTTGGGGCGAGAGCGCGGTGACGGTGTCGATGGAGCGGGGCGATGCCGGGCGGGCGGAGTCGTCGCTGGTCATGAGTACGAGCCTACGGGGACAGCCAGGGAAAGGAGAGGAAAATGGACGCCTTGTTGTAACCCTGGACCCCTGTTGCGCTACGCGCGTTGACCCTAGGCTGCGCGAACGGCCGTCTTGGCGCGCTCATTACACAAAGCACGCGGGGACGGTCGTATCCAGACAGTCCGGACACCGCACCACGCGGGCAGACGACGGTCCGGCCGCTCAGCCCGGCGGAACCGCGCGCATCTCACACAGGGGAGCACATGCCACCGACGACACACCGGCACAGACGTCTTCACCGCGTCCTCGGGGCCGCCGCGGGCCTCGCCACCGCGGGCGCCCTGGTGGCGGCGCTGCCGGCCGACGCCCAGGAGAGCAAGCCCGGTCAGGGCAACGGGCAGTCGGGCCGCTACCAGGACGTGCAGTTGCTGTCGTTCAACGACCTGCACGGCAACCTGGAGCCGCCCACCGGGTCCTCGGCGCGGGTCACCGAGCGCCAGGCGGACGGCACCCTCAAGGACATCAACGACGTGGGTGGCATGGAGTACCTCGCCACGCACCTGCGGCAGGCACGCGGCGGCCACCCGTACTCCATCACGGCTGCCGCCGGTGACATGGTCGGTGCCTCGCCGCTGCTCTCCGGGCTGTTCCACGACGAGCCGACCATCGAGGCACTCAACAAGCTGAACCTGGACGTCACCAGCGTGGGCAACCACGAGTTCGACGAGGGTGCCAAGGAACTGGCCCGGCTGCAGAACGGCGGCTGTCACCCCACGGACGGCTGCTACGACAAGAGCCAGGAGTTCAAGGGAGCGAACTTCCCGTACCTGACCGCGAACGTGACGGACGAGAAGACCGGCAAGCCGATCCTCAAGCCGTACTGGGTCTGGAAGAAGCAGGGCGTCAAGATCGGCTTCATCGGAGTGACCCTGGAGGGCACGCCGAACATCGTCTCCGCCGCGGGCGTCAAGGGCCTGAAGTTCGGCGACGAGGTGGAGACGATCAACAAGTACGCCAAGGAGCTCCAGAAGCAGGGCGTCCAGTCGATCGTCGCGCTGATCCACGAGGGCGGCCTGCCGGCGTCGGGCGCGTACAACTACGACTGCGACAGCCCGGGGCAGGGCGACGGTATCTCCGGTCCGGTCGTCGACATCGCCAAGCACGTCACCCCGGCCGTGGACGCGCTGGTCACCGGCCACACCCACCAGGCCTACGTGTGCACGATCGACGACCCGGCGGGCCGCCCCCGCATGGTGACGTCGGCGTCCTCGTTCGGCCGTCTGTACACGGACACGACGCTGACGTACGACCGCGCGACCGGTGACATCGTCCGCACGGCCGTCAAGTCCGCGAACCACGTGGTCACCCGGAACGTCGGCGCGGCCGGCGACATCACCGCCCTGATCACCAAGTGGAACAAGCTCGCCGCGCCCGTCGCCTCCCGGTCCGTCGGCTACATCGCGGGCGACATCGAGAACAAGGGCACCGAGTCCCCGATGGGTGACCTGATCGCGGACGCGCAGCTCGCGTACGCCAGGTCCCTCGACCCCAAGTCGGACCTCGCCCTCATGAACCCCGGCGGCATCCGTGCGCCGCTCACCCGCAAGGCGAGCGACGGTGCGGTGACGTACGGGGACGCGTTCACGGTCCAGCCGTTCGCCAACACCGTGAACCTGGTCGACCTGACCGGCGCCCAGTTGGTCACCGCGCTCCAGCAGCAGGTCAGCGGGCCGAACGAGGCCTCGCCGAAGATCCTTCAGGTGTCCGCGGGGCTGACCTACACGCTGGACCTGACCAAGTCGGGCGCCGCCCGGGTGGTCACGGACTCCATCAAGCTGAACGGCGCCGCGATCGACCCGGCCGCCACCTACCGCGTCGCGATGAACTCCTTCCTCGCGGGCGGCGGCGACGGCTTCGCCGAGCTGGGCAACGGGAAGAACATGCTGGTCGGCGGCGATGACCTGGCGGCGTTCACGACGTATCTGACGGCCAACTCGTCGGCCGGGGCGCCGTACCCGGTGCCGTCGGCGGACCGGATCACCGTCCTGCGCTGATGACGAAGCGGCCTGTCCCTGTCCTTGTCCTGGACAGGGACAGGCCGCTTCGGCGTTTGAACCAGCTTGGCCATGACCCCCGCGCGTTCGTATACGCGGGCCGGTATCAGCGAAGCGCGTCGAGCGCCGCCCCCGGCGGCGGGGTCGGCGCCCCCGGCAGCCGTACCGTAGCGACCGTCCCCCCGCCTTCCGCGGGCGTCAGGGCCACCTCGCCGCCCGCCTGCTGGACCGTGCGGGCCACGATCGACAGTCCCAGGCCCGAGCCCGGAAGCGCGCGGGCCGAGGGCGAGCGCCAGAACCGGTCGAAGACGTAGGGGAGTTCCTCGGCCGCGATGCCGGGACCGTGGTCGCGGACGGTCAGCAGGCCGTCCGTCAACGAGACCTCGACCGTGCCGCCGTCGGGGCTGAATTTCACCGCGTTGTCCAGGATGTTCACGATCGCCCGCTCCAGCGCGGACGGCTCCGCCCGTACGTACCACGGCTTGAGGTCCGTGCTGATCGTCAGTTCCGGGCCGCGCAGCCGGGCGCGGTCCAGGGCGGACTCGACGATGTCCTGCCACGCCAGCACCTGCAACTTGCCGGTGTGCTGGCCCTTCTCCGGCCGCGAGAGTTCCTGGAGGTCGCCGATGAGGGACGACAGCTCCGTCATCTGTGCCTTCACCGAGGCGAGGAGGGCCCTGCGGTCCTCCGCGGGCAAGGGCCGACCCGTCTCCTCGCTGCGGGTGAGGAGTTCGATGTTCGTCCGCAGCGACGTGAGGGGCGTACGCAGTTCATGGCCCGCGTCCGCGATCAGCTGCTGCTGCAGTTCGTGGGAGCTGGCCAGGGCCGACGTCATGGAGTTGAAGGAGCGGGAGAGGCGGGCGATCTCGTCCTCGCTGTGCTCGTCCACCGGGATCCTGGTCGTCAGGTCCTCGGTGCGGGCGATGTGCTCGACGGCCTCCGTGAGCTTGTCGACGGGACGAAGACCGGCGCGTGCCACGGCCAGGCCGACGGCTCCGGCGCCCACGACCCCCAGTCCGGACACGACCAGAAGGATGAGGGCCAGATCACCCAGGGTCTTCTTGGTGTCCTGGAGGGGGTACGCCACGAGCAGCGCGTAGTCCTGGTAGAGCTGCGGGCCCGCCGGCCCTTCGCTGACCAGGGGCGTCGTCAGTACCCGCACCGCGTTGCCCTTGCTGTCGGTGCCGTTGCGGAGCACACCGACGCCCCGGGTCGGGTTCCTGGCGATCTCGGTGTCGCTGCTCGCGACGTGGACGAGGCCTGCCGAGTTCGGATAGACGCAGGAATCGCCGCTCGCGGTGATCACCTGTGTGTAGTAGGTGCGGGGCTGGGGGCCGCGGTCGTCCTGCGGGGAGGGCGTGGTCGTGCAGTTGCCCAGGACGGTCGCCAGTCCCCCTGCCCGGACCGGCTGACTGGTGTTCCTCAGGTTGCTGTCCACCTGCTCGTACAGCTTCCCCTGCACGACGAACCAGCAGCTCACCGATACTGCGGCCACGCCGAACGCCACGGCCGCGGCCACCAGCAGGGCCAGCCGGGAGCGGAGCGGGAGTGAGCGGAACCGTTTGATCACTCGGCGCCGCCCTGTCGCAGCACATAGCCGACACCGCGGACGGTGTGCACGAGGCGCGGCTCGCCGCCTGACTCCGTCTTGCGCCGCAGGTACATCACATACACGTCGAGTGAGTTCGACGACGGCTCGAAGTCGAAGCCCCAGACCGCCTTGAGGATCTGCTCCCGGGTCAGTACCTGGCGCGGATGTGCCATGAACATCTCCAGGAGGGTGTATTCGGTACGGGTCAGTTCCACGGCTCGCCCGCCACGTGTGACCTCGCGTGTCGCCAGGTCCATCCGGAGATCGGCGAACGTCAGCGCCTCGTCCTCGGGGGCGCCGACCGCCGTGGCCGCGTACGAGCTGCGCCGCAGCAGGGCTCGGATGCGGGCGAACAGCTCGTCCAGTTCGAACGGCTTGACGAGGTAGTCGTCGGCCCCCGCGTCCAGGCCGGTGACCCGGTCACCGACCGTGTCGCGGGCGGTGAGCATGAGGATCGGGGTGGTGGTGCCCGCGCCGCGCATCCGGCGGGCGGCGGTGAGGCCGTCCATGCGCGGCATCTGGATGTCCAGGACGACCAGGTCGGGAAGGTAGCCGGTCGCCTTCTCCAGTGCGTCCGCGCCGTCCGCGGCGACCTCGGTGTCGTAGCCCTCGAAGGCGAGGCTGCGCTGGAGTGCTTCGCGGACCGCCGGCTCGTCGTCGACGATCAGAATGCGCTGGGTTTCACGGTCGCCTTCGGCGGGGCTCATGGATGTCGAGTTCCTCAAGGTGCGATCGGACGGGGCTGCACACATTCAGACTCGCACGTTTGTGGGCAGAGGCGGAGGGAACGACCGGGGGCTGTCGTCGGGGGACCGCCCCGGACCGTACGGCGCGCGGCTCAGCCCAGCGCGGCGGTGAGCCGGTTCAGCGGCACCTTGCGGCGGTGGGTCCGCCGGGGGCCGGTACGCAGGCCCATGAGCTGCGGGACCGCGACCTCCGGGGTCCGCGTCACCGTGGTGCGCAGCTCGCAGGGCTGCGGCCCGCGCGGTGCCGGTACGTGGAGTTCGTGGGCCACGGCCAGGGCCAGGGTGATGCCGGCGGGGCCGACGGGACCGGTGACCTCGTGCACTATCTGCCTGATCATGTCGTACTCCTTTTCACTCGCCCGGCCGGGCGCCGATTCAGCTCTGCGAGCCGGCGCGAAGCTTCGCCAGGTCGGACGTGACGGTGTTGATCGGGATGGCGAAGCCGAGACCGACGCTGCCGGCGCTCGACGAGGTCGAGCCCGAGCCGGCCGAGTACATCGCCGAGTTGATGCCGATGACGTTGCCGTTCATGTCGATGAGGGCGCCGCCGGAGTTGCCCGGGTTCAGGGACGCGTCCGTCTGGATCGCCTTGTACGTCGTTGTGGACGAGCCGGTGTCGCCGTTGAAGTGCCGACCGCCGAACTCGAAGGGCCACTGGTCGCTCTGGTCCTGGTCGTGGCCCTGGCGCTCGTCGGTCGAGACGGTGACGTCGCGGTCGAGGGCCGAGACGATGCCGCTGGTGACTGTGCCGCTCAGACCCTCGGGGGAGCCGATCGCGACGACCTGGTCGCCGACCTGGACGCCGCCGGAGTTGCCGAGTGTGGCGGCCTTCAGACCGGAGGCGTGCTCCACCTCGATCAGGGCAAGGTCCTTCTTGCTGTCGGTGCCGACGACCCGCGCTGTGTACCTCTTGCCGTCGCTCGTCGTCACCTTGACCGAGGAGGCGCCGGAGACGACGTGGTTGTTGGTGATGATCTCGCCCTTGCTGGTGATGATCACACCGGAACCGGTCGACTGTCCGGAAGCGGAGGTGGCCTTGACCTCCACGATGCTCGGACTGACCGCGGCGGCTACGCCGGCGACCGTGCCCTTCTTGCCGACGGGCACCACGTTGGTGCTGGTGGAGCTGCTGGAGGAGACCGTGGTCTTGCCGGTCAGCTCCTGGATGCCGTAGGCCGTGCCGCCCCCGATGGCCGCGGCGACGATCGCCACGGCGGCGAGGAGGGCGAGCGGGCCCCTGGAGCGCTTCTGCGGCACGGGCTCGGCGGTATGGAGAGCCGGGCTGCCGTTGTCGTGGCCGGTGGCGGCCATGGCCGCCGGGTCTCCCGGCCACCCCGCGGTCCCCGGGTCGTACGCGGGAGGCGCCGGCCACTGAGGGTTCACGGAGGAGGAGGCGTGCTGCTGCCGGGGGTGCGCGGACTGCTGTCCGTCACCCTGGGGGGAGTCGTACTCGCCGCTGCGGCGGAAGCTCTCGGTCATGCAAGAGAGCTTGTCCCGTGATCATGAGAGTCTTCTGAGTCGTCCCTGAAAAGCACGACAGAACCGTGTATGCCCGATATAAAGACGCATTCGAAGCCCGGAAGCCGCGGGAGCGGCCCGGCGTCAGTCGCAGCCGCAGGACTGGCGTACGACCAGGCGCGACGGGAACAGCCTCAGCCGCTCGCGGCGGGAGCCCGCGACGCGCAGGCCCTCGTCGAGGACCAGGTCGACCGCGGCGCGGGCCATGGCCGGGCGGTCGGTGGCGACCGTGGTCAGCGGCGGGTCCGTGAGCGCCGCTTCCTTGACGTCGTCGAAGCCGGCCACCGCCAGCTCGCCCGGTACCTCGATGCGCAGCTCGCGCGCGGCGCGCAGCACGCCGATCGCCTGGTCGTCGGTGGAGCAGAAGACGGCCGGCGGGCGGTTCGGGCCGGCCAGCAGCTCCAGGGCCACCCGATAGGCGTCGTAACGGTTGTAGGGCGCCTCGAAGAGCCGGCCCTCCGTGGAGATCCCGGCCTCCTGCATGGCGCGCCGCCAGCCCTCGACATGGTCGGAGACCGGGTCGCCGACCGCCGGGGTCTGCTCGGTGCCGCCCAGGCAGGCGACGTACGGGTAGCCGTGCTCCAGGAGATGGCGTACGGCGAGCTGGGCGCCGCCGATGTCGTCCGTGACCACCGCGACGTCGTCGATCGCCTCGGGCCGCTCGTGCAGCAGCACCACCCGGGCGTCCCAGGCCTCGATCTCCGCGGCGGCGTGGTCGCTGAGCGCATGGCTGACCAGGATCAGCCCGGAGACGCGCATACCGAGGAAGGCCCGCAGATAGTGGACCTCGCGCTCGGCCACGTAGTCGGAGTTGCCGACCAGCACCATCTTTCCGCGCTCGGCGGCGGCCTGCTCGACCGCGTGGGCCATCTCCCCGAAGAAGGGCTGGCGCGCGTCCGGCACGATCATGCCTATGAGGTCCGTGCGCCGCGACGCCATGGCCTGGGCGACCCGGTCGGGCCGGTACCCCAGTTCCTTGATCGCGGCGAGTACACGCTCGCGCGTGGCCGGGGCGACCGGCCTGGGTCCGTTGTTGATGACATAGCTGACGACGGCGGTGGAGGTCCCCGCCAGCCGCGCCACGTCATCCCTAGTCACCTTGGCCACCCGCGGAGTCTACGCGGATGGAACGCCTCTGGGCAGGGCGTACGCCTGTTCCTATGCCTCGGCGTTGACCTCGGGTGACGACAGACGTGTCGGCCCGCCCGCGTCCTCCGGCTGCGGCCGGGCCGCCCTCGCCTTCGCCTGGTCCGCGGCGCGCTCCACCTTCTCCGGGGTCACGAAGCGGTACCCGACGTTGCGTACGGTTCCGATCAGCGACTCGTGCTCGGGCCCGAGCTTGGCCCGCAGTCGTCGTACATGGACGTCGACGGTGCGTGTGCCGCCGAAGTAGTCGTAGCCCCAGACCTCCTGCAGCAACTGGGCGCGGGTGAAGACCCGGCCCGGGTGTTGCGCGAGGTACTTCAGGAGCTCGAACTCCTTGAAGGTGAGGTCGAGGACGCGGCCCTTGAGCTTGGCGCTGTAGGTCGCCTCGTCCACGGACAGGTCGCCGTTGCGGATCTCCATCGGGGAGTCGTCGCCGGCGATCTGCTGCCGGCCGACGGCCAGCCGCAGCCGGGCCTCCACCTCGGCGGGACCGGCGGTGTCCAGCAGGACGTCGTCGATGCCCCAGTCGGCGGTGACGGCCGCGAGACCGCCCTCGGTGACGACGAGAAGGAGGGGGCAGCCGGGCCCCGTGGAGCGCAGCAGCCGGCACAGGCTGCGTACCTGCGGGAGGTCCCGCCGTCCGTCGATCAGGACGGCGTCGGCGCCCGGGGTGTCGACGAGAGCGGCGCCTTCCGCCGGGGCCACGCGCACGTCGTGCAGGAGCAGGCCGAGAGCGGGCAGTACCTCCGTCGACGGCTGAAGGGCGTTGGTCAGCAGCAGCAGAGAACTCATCGCACCCCTCCCCGAAGCTCGAGCAGGGGGGAGCCCCATGCCTCGGTCGTCCTGCGCGCATGCACGGTTCGCTCGCCCATAACGTCTGGTTCCTCCTCGGTCCCTGCGTTTGCGGCACTGCTTCGCCCGGTACGAATCCCGCGCCCTTGGGACCCGCCATGCGTTCGGCGCCCCGTACACCTGCGGCTTGCCGCCGCGCGCACAACGCTTCCGAAAGCACGAAAGGACCCGGGGGCTACGCTGCCCGAGTCCTCTGCCCAGCAGAATAGCCCACATGAGCAGCGGCCGGTCGGACCAAAGAGGACAATCTACCATTCGTCCTGTCATTTGTTCGAATTCAAAGACGGTACGTCAGGGGTATATGCGGACGTTTCTGCGCACGACCGACGGCGTGACGATCGACGCGGCGTACGATCCGGCGGCTGCTCGGGGGGCGTCCGCGGACGACACCGGACGCGCGCCTTCCGGTCGCCCGGCGGACCTCGCGATCGTCGTCGCACACGGCTTCACGGGTGATCTGGAGCGCCCCCAGGTCCGCCGGGTGGTGGGCGCCCTCGCCCGGTACGGGGCGGTGGTCACGTTCTCCTTCCGGGGCCACGGCGCGTCGGGCGGACGATCGACGGTTGGTGACCGCGAGGTGGAAGATCTGGCGGCCGCGGTGGCGTGGGCGCGCGAGCTCGGGCATTCCAGGGTGGCCACCGTCGGCTTCTCGATGGGCGGCTCCGTGGTGCTGCGGCACGCGGCACGGCACCACGAGGGTGCGCAGCCGGACGCGGTGGTCGCCGTCAGCTCGCCCGCCCGCTGGTTCTACCGGGGCACGGCCCCCATGCGACGACTCCACTGGCTCGTCCTGCGGCCCACGGGCCGCCTGGTGGGCCGCTACGGGATGCGCACCCGGATCGACCACCGGGTCTGGGACCCGGTACCGGCCTCACCCGTGGAGTCCGTCCCCCTGATCGCACCGACGCCCCTGCTGATCGTGCACGGCGACCAGGACGGCTACTTCCCCCTCGACCACCCCCGGATGCTGGCGGACGCCGCCCCGGACCACGCCGAACTGTGGCTGGAGCCCGGCATGGGCCACGCCGAGCACGCCAGCGACGACGCCCTGCTGGAGCGGATCGGCGCATGGGTGGTCTCGCGCGCGAGCCAGTAGCCCCGGGGCACTAGCCTGACGGTGTCCATGACGACCGTCCATGACGACCGACTCGAGGAAGCAGATGGCAAAGGGCACGGTGCGCTACTGGGCCGCCGCCAAGGCGGCTGCCGGGACCGCCGAGGAGCTGTACGACGCGGCCACGCTCGCGGATGCGCTCGACGCGGCCCGCGAGCGACACCCCGGCGAACTCGTCCGCGTTCTGCGGCGATGCTCCTTCCTCGTCGACGGTGACCCCGTGGGGACCCGCGCGCATGAGACGGTACGGCTGGCCGAGGGCGGCACGGTCGAGGTGCTCCCGCCGTTCGCAGGAGGATGAGCGAAGCGATGAGCAACCAGCCGTACGGCGATCAGCCGTACAGCAATCAGCCGTACGAGGGATATGACGCGTCGTACGACCCCTACGGGCAGCAGCCCCAGCCGCAGCAGCCGCAGCAGCCGCATCAGCAGGGTTGGTACGACCCGAACGCCGCCGCGTATCCGCAGCAGCAGCCCCTCCAGCAGCCCTACGCGCAGCAATGGGAGGGGCAGGCGTACGGGGCCGCGCAGCCGTTGCCGCCGGAGGTCCCCGTGTACGAGTCCCACGGTTACGCGGCGTCCGGCGCCGATGGTCTCGCCCACCCGTCCGGCCCGGGCGGGAGCGCCGGCGGCTGGGCAACCGCTCAGGGCGGTGGCGGTACCCGGACCACGACGCCCGAAGCTCCCGTCGATGTCTCCGGCCTGCCCGCCAACCAGCGCGCCCGGCTCGAAGGCCGTTCGCCGATCATCGAGCCGGGGTTGCAGCCCGCCGCGCTCACCGCTGGGCTCGGGGCGCTGCTCGCCGGGGCCGCGGCCCTCGGGTCGTACGCCCTGGTCGTACCGCTGGTGGTCTTGCAGGCCGTGACCGCCGCCGGATGGTTCCGGCTGAACGGCATGTGGCCCGCCCGCCAGGGCATCGCGCTGGCGTTCCTGGGCGCGTTCGCCGCGGATGTCGCGCTGCTGGTGGCCGGCCGGGAGCAAGGGCCCCCGGTGATCCTCGGCACTCTCGGCGTATGGGTGCTGCTTGCCCTCGTCCTGCAGCTGCGGTCGCACGCCGATCCGGACACCCGGATGTACGGCCTGATGGCGACCGTCGCCTCGTCCGCGCTGTCGATCGTCGCGACCGGGTATCTGGCGGCCCCGCACACGGCCGTCACGGTGGGCGCCATCGTGGTCGCGGTCGCGCTCCTGGTGCGGGCGCTGCCGCTGCCGACCGTGGCCTCCGTGGCCGTGGCGCTGCTGGCGTCGGCCGGCGCGGGCATGGCGCTGGGCGGGATGACGAGCCTGGGGACGTCGTCCGGCGTCTTCCTCGGCCTGGGCGCGGGCGTCTGTGCGCTGGTCGGCCACCGGGTCGCGTCCTACGACTACCCGTCCCGCTTCGTCCACTTCACGGCGGGCGTCGCCCTGCCGCTGACGGCGGCGGCGCCGGTGGTCTACGTGCTGGGGCGGGCACTGGGCTGACCGACGGTGCCCGGCTGCCGCGGGCGCGGTCCGGCGTTCCACCGGCGCCCGCGGCCAACGCCTGTCTGTCACAGGTGATCAACAATCTCCCGGACCCTCTTCCCCAGAGGATTACAGTCGCGCTCGATGGCAATCCGGTCATCGGTGACCGTCTTTCGATGACCGTTGAGGTGGGGACTCCAAGCATGCGCGCACTGCGAATACTGCTGATCTTCGTCGTGATCCTGGGTGGCCTCTTCGTGATCGCGGACCGGGTGGCGGTCCACTTCGCGGAGAACGAGGTGGCCGACAAGGTGAAGGCCCACGAGAACCTGGCCTCGGCCCCGGACGTGTCCATCAACGGCTTCCCCTTCCTCACCCAGCTCGTCGGCGGTGAGCTGGACGACGTCGAGATCGGCATCAAGAACTACGAGGCGGCCACCGGCAAGGGCAGCGAGAAGATCCGTATCGACGATCTGAACGCCCATATGAAGGGCGTCAAGTTCTCCGGGAACTACAGCTCCGCCACCGCCGACCACGCCACCGGCAGCGCGCTCATCGCGTACGACGAGCTGCTCAAGACGGCCAAGTCCGAGACCAGTCAGGTCGCGCCCGGCGTCACGGCCCGGGTCGTCGGCCTCTCGGACGGCGGGAACGGCAAGATCAAGGTCGCGGTCGCGGCGACGGTGTTCGGCGCCAAGCTGCCGAACCCGGTCTTCGTGCTCAGCTCGGTCACGGCCCAGGGTGACAGCGTGAAGGTGCACGCGGACGCCCTGCCCAAGTTCGCGGGCGTCCAGCTCGCCGAGAACCGGATCCGGTCGATCACCGACTTCCAGCAGAAGATCGACGGGCTCCCCGGTGGCATTCGGCTCGACAAGGTCGAGGCGGCGCAGGACGGCGTGGAGTTCACGGTCAAGGGTTCGAACATCGCGCTCGCCGGGTAACAGCGGCTGACGGCCCAGAGCGGCGGAATGTCCATAGAGCGAGACGGCCTGTCCGCAGCGTAAGTGTGCGGGCAGACATGGCGGTCCGGCGCGCACGCGGCGGCGGTCAGATCCCCTTCACATCTCGATAACCGGACGATCGCGTCTCACATCGCGACACATCGATGACACGCCCCGCTGTCCGTCCCTACGATCGACGGCATGCAGCGACAGGCGGATCTCACGAAGCGGCGGGCAGTGGACCTGTGCCGCGTCGCCGCCATGCTCTGTCGCACTTCCTGAACGCAAGAGCGGACTCCGGCGTCACGGGCCCCTGCCTGGCGCCCTCAACCTGACGCCCTGATCCTGGACGCAGGGCCCCTCGCGCACCGCGTACGCCACCGCTGGACCGCGTAACCCCTTTTCTCACTCGCATGTCCCCGCCGCAACTGCCCGGAGGAGTAAGAGCATGAGCCGCAGCGACGTCCTGGTCGACGCAGACTGGCTGCAGGACCACCTGGACGACTCGGACATCGCCATCGTCGAGGTCGACGAGGACACGTCCGCGTACGAAAAGAACCACATCAAGAACGCCATCCGGATCGACTGGACGAAGGATCTCCAGGACCCGGTCCGCCGTGACTTCATCGACCAGGCCGGCTTCGAGAAGCTGCTGTCGGCCAAGGGCATCGCCAACGACACGCTGGTGATCCTCTACGGCGGCAACAACAACTGGTTCGCGTCCTACGCCTACTGGTACTTCAAGCTGTACGGCCACGAGAACGTCAAGCTTCTCGACGGCGGCCGCAAGAAGTGGGAGCTGGACGCCCGCGAGCTGGTCGACGGCACCGAGGTGCCCGAGCGCCCGGCCACCGACTACAAGGCCGAGCCGCAGGACACCTCCCTCCGCGCCTTCCGCGACGAGGTGATCGCCGCGATCGGTTCGCAGAACCTGGTGGACGTCCGCTCGCCCGACGAGTTCTCCGGCAAGCTGCTCGCCCCCGCGCACCTGCCGCAGGAGCAGTCGCAGCGTCCGGGCCACGTCCCGACCGCCCGCAACATCCCGTGGTCCAAGAACGCCAACGACGACGGCACCTTCAAGTCGGACGAGGAGCTCAGGAAGCTCTACACCGACGAGAACATCGACCTGGCCAAGGACACCATCGCGTACTGCCGCATCGGTGAGCGCTCCGCGCTGACCTGGTTCGTCCTGCACGAGCTGCTCGGTGTCCAGAACGTCAAGAACTACGACGGCTCCTGGACCGAGTACGGCTCCCTCGTCGGCGTCCCGATCGAGCTGGGCGCGGCCAAGTAACCCCGGACCACCGGACCTACCCGGAAGGAAGAACCATGTGTGGAGCGAAGGCCGGCGGCCCCGACGCCTCGACGGCCAAGCCCGGTGAGACCACGATCCAGGGCCAGGTGACCCACGACGGCGAGCCCATCGCCGGATACGTGCGCCTGCTGGACGCGACGGGCGAGTTCACCGCCGAGGTCCCGACCTCGGCGACCGGACAGTTCCGCTTCTACGCGGCCGAGGGCACCTGGACCGTCCGTGCCCTGGTACCGGGCGGCGCCACCGCGGACCGTACGGTCGTTGCCCGCAAGGGCGGCCTCGCGGAGGTCGCGATCGCCGTCTGACCGCACACTCCACGACGGTCCGACGGGCCGTCGTGCATGGCTGAAGGGCCGCACCCCCGGGGGTTGGACGCCATCCGGTCGGGGTGCGGCCCTTCGGCGTGCTCCGGAATAGCCTTGAGGTATGTACGCGCGGCGGCGGCACGTCTACTTCGCCATGATGGGCATCTGCATCGGGCTGTTCGTCCTGGCCTGGGGTGTCGTGCGGCTCTGGTCGGTGGTTGCGGCCGTGGCGATGTGCGTGGTCGCGATGGTCATTCCGCCGTTGGCCGCGATCGTGGCGAACCGGCGCGGCCCCGAGGACCGCTGGTGGGACGACCCGTCCGGGGACCCGCAGTCCGACGAGTGGTGGGACGAGCTGGACGGGAAGAAACGCCGTTGACGCCGTTGACGCCGTTGACGCCGTTGACGGCGTTGATGGTGCCAGCTCCGGGTCACTCGGCGGTTCAGTAGACGAGCGCCTGGGTGTCGTCCGCCAGCGACTCCTGGACGAACACCTGGGAGCCCGCGATCCGTACGCCCTCGATCACGTCCTTCTCCGTGATCTCGCGGCGGGCCGCGCACTGCGTGCACAGGGTGATCTTCCCGGCCGCCAGGATCGAGTCGATCAGGTCGGGCAGCGGAGCCGCGTGCGGCAGCTCGAACTCGGCGGCCCGGCCCGGCAACGCGAACCAGGACGACTCACCGGTCAGCCACAGGGACACATCGACACCGCTGGCCACAGCCACGGCCGCCACGGTGAACGCCTGCGAGCAGCGCTCGGGGGAGTCCGCCCCGGCCGTCACCTTGATCACGAGCTTCTTCGCCATGCCCGAAGCCTAGACCGGGGCGCCGACCTCGGCGCGTGAGGGGCGCATGCCCCTCATGACGCTCGTACCCCGCGGCGTGCGCCGGGTCATGCGCGGTGCTCCTCCCGCAGGTGCCGGCACAGCAGGACGTTCGTGTCCGTCTCCGCGCTGCGGTCGCGCTCGGCCAGGGCGGCTTCGCGCCGCTCGGCCAGCTCCGCGCACGTCGCACAGCCCGGGAGCGGCAGGGGCGGGCGGCTCAGGACGGCGGGGTCCGGCGCACTCGCGCCGACCGCCCGGGCGCGCTCGTTCGCCGCCCTCACCCCGGCACTCAGCCGCTCCCGTTGCGTGGCCGGGCGGAGCGCGGCCCGGTCGGCCTGCCACTCCCGGCCGCCACCGACCGGGCGCAGCAGCGCGTACGGGCCCGAGGTGTCCTGGTACTCGCCGACCCTTCCCGCCGCCGGGTCGTAGACGAGTGCTCCACGCTCCAGTGGCCCCGACTCCGTTGTCGACTCCGCCGTCATCCGTGCCGTTCCTTTCCGCCAACGCCTGCGCACAGTGCGATGACCGGACTACTCTGCGTATTCCTGACAGTACGAGCATGACCCCTGAGCAGGGCCCCAACGCCGTGGACCAGGCCTCCTTCTCCGCCTCTCGGCGCTCTTTCCACACCTGCCACGGCCTCATTCCACGAAGGAGCACCATGCCGCCGAGACGGGTGATTACGGGACGCAGTCAGGAGCCGCGGAGGCGGTTCGCGGAGGAACTCCGGTTGCTTCGTACGGAGCGGGATCTGAGCCTGCGGAAGCTGGGGGAGGCGCTGGGTTGGGACTGGTCGCTGTTCGGGAAGATGGAGAGCGGCCAGACGCTGGGGAGCCCCGATGTGGTGCAGGCGCTGGATCAGTACTACGGGACGCCGGGGTTGTTGCTGGCGTTGTGGGAGCTGGCGGTGGGGGATCCGTCGCAGTTCAAGGAGCAGTACCGGCGGTACATGGCGCTGGAGGCCGAGGCGGTGAGTCTGTGGCACTACGGGGTGAGTAGGCCGCCAGGACTTCTACAGACGGCCGGGTATGCCCGCGAGGCGCTCGCCGCGGGCGGCATCAAGGGGCAGGAGCTCGACCAGCAGGTCGAAGCGCGCGCCGGTCGGCGGAAGCTGCTGGAGGGCGACGACGCGCCGCCGTTCCGGACCATCCTCTCCGAGGCGGTGCTACGGACTTCGTTGCGCGACATCCAGGAGTGGCGGGAGCAACTGGAGTATCTGGCGGAGGTGTCGGAGCGGCCGAACATCACACTTCACGTACTGCCGTTCAGCGCTGGCCCTCACGGCTTGGCGAGCACCGACCTGATGTTCCTTCGGCTGCTGGACGGCCGTACCGTGGCATACGCGGAGAACGACGTACGCGGCGAACTCATCGAGGAATCAAGCAGAGTTGAGCGTTTCCATCGCACATATGATGCGGTGCGCGACATGGCCCTGCCCTCGGGTGAGTCGCGGAAGTTCGTCCTGCGGATGTTGGAGGAAGTGCCGTGCGAGCCATCGACCTGACCAACGTGACGTGGCGCAAGAGCAGCTACAGCAACTCGGACGGCGGCCAGTGCGTCGAGGTCGCCCAGAACCTCCCCTCCGTCGTCCCCGTCCGCGACAGCAAGGATCCGGACCGCGGAGCCCTCGTCTTCGAGGCCGCCGTGTGGGCCCGCTTCATCGGCGACGTCAAGCGCGCTGATTCGTGATCAAGCCGTACGGTGCCGAGCAGGTCCGACACGCCTACATCACCTCCTGCGACGTCATCGCGCTCGTCGCGCAGTCCCGCAAGGGCGGCGCGGGGAAGATCCCGTTTCAGCAGACGGTGGTCCTGCAGAAGCAACTGCTGGACTGAGACCTCGCCAAGAAGGCCGGAGCTCGGCCGCGTAAGCTGGGCCCCGGCCCTGTCGTATGCCCATACCCGCTCAAGGAGCACCCCGTGGAGATCTTCTTCGAAGCCCTGCTGGTCCTGGTCTGCGTCGGCGTCATCGCCTTCGCCGGTCTGACCATGAAGAAGCTGTACCAGGGCCAGCGCTGACCTCACCATCCAGGAAGCTCCTCTCATGATCGAGATCCCGTCCGACCTCCACAAGGACCTCGTCCCCCTCGCCTTCCTGCTCGGGAACTGGGCGGGCGCGGGCGTGCACGACTTCCCCGGGTCCGAGAAGTGCAACTTCGGGCAGGAGGTCTCCTTCACCCACGACGGCCGGGACTTCCTGGAGTACCACTCCCGCACCTGGGTGCTGGACAGCGAAGGCAACAAGGTGCGGCCGCTGGAGACCGAGTCCGGCTACTGGCGGATCGACGCGGACCGCAAGGTCGAGGTCACCATGGTCCGCAACGATGGGGTCGTCGAGGTCTGGTACGGCGAGATGGCCGAAAAGAAGCCGCAGATCGACCTCGCGACGGACGCCGTGGCCCGCACGGCCGCCTCGGGCCCGTACAGCGGCGGCAAGCGTCTTTACGGATACGTGAAGAGCGACCTCATGTGGGTCGGCGAGAAGCAGACCCCCGAGGTCCCGCTGCGCCCCTACATGTCGGCCCAGCTGAAGAAGGTCGTCTCCCCGGAGGACGTCGAGCGCTGGGCGAAGGCCCTCCCGGACGACCTCCCGGACGACGGGATCGCCTTCTTCAAGTAGGCCGCGTTCACCCGGTCCAGACGATGTTGCGGACGTAGACGCACTCGTGCCGGGGAACCGCGAGGAACTGGATGAAGCCGCGTCCGCCGAAGATGGGGAAGTTCCGGAGCCCGCCGGGCTTCCCCTCCGGACGGCTGCCTGCCGTCCCGGTGTCATGCCCGAGGGCGGCGAGTTCGGTGGCGATGCGCTCCACCTCCGCGATCACGCCGACGGGGAGCCCTGCGGTCAGGTACTCCTCGCTCGGGTCGTAGTCCCACTTCCAGTCGCTCACAGACCGGCCTCCGCCGTCGCCTCGGCGTGGATCCTCCGGATCTCAGCGATGGCGTCCGTCGGGTCTTCCGTGCCCGCGCTGACCACTTCTTCCATCTGACGCAGGCGCGTGGCGCGGGATGGGTAACGCTGGATCGCGACGTAGACGCCCCAGATGTGGACGAAGGTACGCAGAGGAGCGAGCGACTGGGTCTGCTGAGCGTTGGTCGTCGCCTCGACGAGATCCTGCACGAACGCCGGCACGCGGCTCGGCGTCAGCCTCTCCACCGCGGTACGCAGTGCCTCAGGCGTGAGAGCAGGCATGGGGAGCAGCGGCTCGGGGCGCGGTTCTGGGTGCTGAGCGGCCACGGGAGCTTCCTCCGGATCGAGGGCCGGTGCTGGTGCCGACAGTACCGCCTGCCGATTCCTTGGCGCGGAGTTCCGGCAGCATGCGGCCCCGACGGGGTACCCGGCAAGAAGACATGCCTCTGTCCGGCCCTCGGCCCAAGTACGACGCATCAGACACCCTCGGCCCCCCACACTCCTACACTGGGCCTGTGGTGAGCACCGACTGGAAGAGTGATCTGCGGCAGCGCGGCTACCGGCTGACCCCGCAGCGGCAACTCGTGCTCGAAGCCGTGGACACCCTGGAGCACGCGACCCCCGACGACATCCTCGGCGAGGTGCGGAAGACCGCCTCGGGTGTCAACATCTCCACCGTCTACCGGACCCTGGAGCTCCTGGAGGAGCTGGGGCTGGTCAGCCACGCCCACCTCGGGCACGGCGCGCCGACGTACCACCTCGCGGACCGGCACCACCACATACACCTGGTCTGCCGCGACTGCACGACCGTCATCGAGGCCGACCTCGACGTCGCCGCCGAGTTCACCGCCAAGCTTCGCGAGACCTTCGAGTTCGACACGGACATGAAGCACTTCGCGATCTTCGGCCGGTGCAAGGACTGTGCGCTCAAGAGTTCAACTACCGCGTCGTAGGCTTGGATCCATGAAGAGTCCCCTGCTGTCCCTGCCCGGCGCTGTCCCCGCCGAGGGTGTGGACGAAGGTGTCGCCGCCCACTACGGCGACCTGTTCCGCGAGCAGCGTGCCCTCGCCGACGGCACCGGGTTCGTGGACCTCTCGCACCGCGGTGTCATCACCGTCAGCGGCGAGGACCGGCTGAGCTGGCTGCACCTGCTGCTCACCCAGCATGTCAGCGAACTCCCCCCGCACCAGGCCACCGAGGCGCTCGTCCTCACCGCGCACGGCCACATCGAGCACGCGCTGTACCTGGTCGACGACGGCGAGACGGTCTGGGCCCACGTCGAGCCCGGCACCCAGGACGCGCTGGTCGCGTACCTGGAGTCGATGAAGTTCTTCTACCGCGTGGAAGTCGCCGACCGGACCGGCGAGTTCGCGGTGGTACACCTGCCGGCCGGTTCGATCGCCGAGGTCCCCGAGGGCGTCCTGGCCCGCGAGACGCCGTACGGCCGCGAACTCTTCCTCCCGCGCACGGACCTGGAAGCGTACGCGGAGAAGAACGGCCCCCCGGCCGGACTCCTGGCCTACGAGGCGCTGCGCGTCGAACAGCACCGCCCCCGCCTCGGCTTCGAGACCGACCACCGCACCATCCCGCACGAACTGGGCTGGATCGGCACGGCCGTGCACCTCCAGAAGGGCTGCTACCGGGGCCAGGAGACGGTCGCCCGGGTCGAGAACCTGGGCAAGCCGCCGCGCCGCCTGGTCTTCCTCCACCTCGACGGCAGCGAGGTCCACCTGCCGCCGCACGGCGCGGAGCTGCGCCTGGCGGACGAGGGCCCCGAGGGCCGCAGGATCGGCTTCGTGACGACGTCGGTACGCCACCACGAGCTGGGCCCGGTCGCCCTCGCCCTGGTCAAGCGGAACGTCCCGGTCGACGCCCCGCTCCTCGCGGACACCACGGCGGCGGCACAGGAAGTGATCGTCGAGCCGTAGGGCCTGCCGGACAGGCCATGGCGTCCGGCTCAGACCTCCAGCAGCACGGTGAACGGGCCGTCGTTCGTCAGTGACACGCGCATCCGCGCACCGAACCGGCCCGTCGCCACCGTCGCGCCCAGCGAGCGGAGCTGAGCGACCACCTCGTCGACGAGGGGCTCGGCGACATCGCCGGGGGCGGCCGCGTTCCAGGTGGGCCGGCGGCCCTTGCGGGCATCACCGTAGAGCGTGAACTGGCTGATCACGAGGAGCGGCGCGTCGATGTCCGAGCAGGACTTCTCGTCATGCAGCATGCGGATCGACCAGAGCTTGCGGGCGAGCTGGGCCGCCTTCTCCTTGGTGTCGTCGTGGGTGACCCCGACGAGCACACACAGCCCCTCGCCGCTGATCTCGCCGACCGTCTCGTCGTCCACGACGACGCTCGCGCCGTCCACTCTCTGCACCACCGCACGCATGAGGACCATCATGCCGTGTGGTCCCGAGGCGTCCGGAAGGGGCTGACGGTACCGGCCCCCGCACGCCCGTGGTCCCTCTGTCGCCCCTCCGTGGTGCCCTTGTGTTGGTTCCGGTTCTGTTCCGGACCTGCGTTCATAGGTTCATAACGCCCCCATCTGGGGTCTATCGGGGACACTCGGTCACATAGCGGCCACGTCGGGTGGCACGATGCGTGTGTCGCGGCATATTCGAGGGGTGCCGCGCCGGTCGAGGGGACGGTTGAGAGGTACATGAGCACATCGAGTACCGGGCTGCCGCCTGGGGCTGTGGCGCTTACTCGTTCGGGAAGCGCGGGGGAGATCCGGCCGCCCGTGCAGCGCACGGACAGTTGCCTGCCCGCGGACCCTTCCGAGCACGACCTGTCCGCGCTGCGGCTGGACGAACTGCGTGCGCTGCGCCGGGACGCCCAGCGGGACGAGGCCGACCTCAGCTACGTACGGCGGCTGCTCCAGGGCCGTATCGACATCCTGCGGGCCGAGCTGGCCCGGCGCGGGGGCCGGGTGGCCTCGAAGGGGGTCATGGACCGGCTCCCGGAGATCCTCACCGACGCTCCCGCCCGGCAGCGCTCCTCGGCCCGCCATGTGACGGTCGGCACGCCGCACGGAGAGGAGTACCGGCGGCTGGCCGCTGACATGCTCGCCGAGGTCGAGCTGTCCGACCTGACGGCGCGCACGGACGACGAGCTGGTCACGGGTATGGGCCACCTCGTCCGGTACGAGCAGCAGGTCTCCCGGCAGCGGCAGCAGCTACAGCGCACGGCGGACGAATGCGGTGCCGAAATCACGCGCAGGTACCGTGAAGGAGAAGCACAAGTAGACGACCTGCTCATGTGACGCGGCGGCCCCGGCGAACCCGGGGCCCGCGAGCGTGCACGGCGGCCCCGGTACCCCGGCGGCAGCGGCTGGCCCGGGGCACCCCGGGCAGCGCGGCGGCCGGGAGCCCGGGGCCGTGGCCGGTGCCGTGCCCGGTGGACCTCACCGGGCGGGGCGATGCCGGGCGGGTCCCCCGTCGATCCCGAAGGCCGCCGCCCATGACCACCGTCATCCAGTCCACCGCGCCCGCCCTGCCCGCCGTGTCCCCGGTACTCGCCGAAGTGGTGCGGTCCGGGTTCGTCGAAGGGCGGCACCGGGGCAGCCTGGTCCTGCTGGCCGCCGACGGCCGGGTGGAACTGGCGCTCGGGGATGCGACGGCGCCGGTCTTCCCGCGCTCGTCCAACAAGCCGATGCAGGCCGCCGGTGTGCTGCGGGCGGGCCTTGAGCTGACCGGGGAACGGCTGGCGATCGCCGCCGCGAGCCACTCGGGTGAGGCGTTCCACCGGGACCTGGTGCGTACGATGCTCTCGGAGTACGGCCTGACCGCGCAGCGGCTCCAGTGCCCGCCGGATCTGCCGCTGGACCCGGAGGAGGCCGAGGCGTACCTGGCGTCGGGTGCCGTGCGCGAGCGGGTCACCATGAACTGTTCCGGCAAGCACACGGCGATGCTGGCGGCGTGCGCGCTGCGCGGCTGGCCGCTGGACTCCTACCTCGACCCCGCGCACCCGCTGCAGCGGCTGATCCACTCCGTGGTGGAGGAGGCCGCCGGGGAGCCGGTGACGGCGGTCGGCACGGACGGCTGCGGTGCCCCGCTGATGGCGATCAGCCTCACCGGCCTGGCCCGCGCCTTCCGCTCCTTCGTCCTGGCGGCGCCGGACACGGCGGAACGCCGAGTGGCCGACGCCATGCGCGCGCACCCGGAGTACGTGGCGGGTACGCGCCGCCCCGACACCTGGCTGATGCGCGAGATCCCCGGTGCCCTGTCGAAGATGGGCGCGGAGGCGGTCCAGGCGCTCGCCCTCCCGGACGGCCGGGCCCTGGCCTTCAAGGTGGACGACGGCGCGGGCCGCGCGCTCGGCCCGGTGCTGGCCCGAGCCCTGACCCTGCTGGGAGTCGAGGCCCCGGTGGTGGAACGGATCGGGAAGGCGCCGCTCCTGGGCGGGGGCCGTGAGGTGGGGGAGATACGGGCGGTGTTCTAGGTCCCGGGCGTCCCGGGCGGCGCAGGGGTCCCAGCGTTCCCAGGGGCCGGGCCCGGAGGGCCCAGGTTTCCCGGGCGGGCGTACCAGGCTTTTTCCGCTGCCACCCGCCCGGGGCGTGCCCCACAGGGCAAATCCCCGCGACACCCCCGCCGCCGCACCTCTAGCGTGGCTCCATGAGCCGCCGCACCGAGGACATCGACGTACGCCCCATCACCAAAGGCGAGATCCCCGACTGGACCCGCGCCCTCAACACCGGATTCCTGCGCCCGCCGCACGTCACCGACACCGAAGTCGCCGATCGTGCCAGTTACATCGTCCCCTCCCGCACCCTCGGTGCCTTCGACAACGGCCGCTGTGTGGCCACCTTCCGCTCCTTCGACCAGGAGCTCACCGCAGTCGGCGGGCAACCCGTCCCCGCCGACGCGATCTCCAACGTCACGGTCACCGCCACCCACCGCCGCCGGGGCCTGCTCACCCGCATGATGGCGCTCGACCTCGCCGCCGCGAAGGAGCGCGGCGACGTCGTCGCGACGCTCATCGCAGCCGAGTACCCCATCTACGGCCGCTACGGCTTCGGCCCGGCCACCCACACCGCCGAGTGGACCATCGACGTCCCCCGCACCGGCCTCGACCTCCATCGCCCCGTCCCCGACGAAGGCGGCCGCATCGACCTCGTCGACGCCGCCGAGGTCCGCAAGCTGGGCCCTGAACTGCACGAACGCCTCCGCCACGCGCAACCCGGCGCCATCGACCGCGACGAGCGCTGGTGGCAGGTGAACACAGGGGAGATCCGCCTGGACCGCGCGCCCTGGACCGAGCTCTTCTACGCCGTCCACCGCTCCGCCTCCGGCGAGGCCGAGGGTCTCGCCGCCTATGTGTGCGACGACCACTGGGGCGATGACAAGCGCCCCCTGAACACGGTGACCGTCAAGGGCCTGATCGCCACGAGCCCGGCCGCCGAGCGCGCCCTGTGGCGCTACCTCTGCTCCATCGACTGGATCACCACGGTGAAGTCGGGCCACCGCGCCCCGGACGACCTGCTGCCGCACCTCCTGCCCGACCCGCGCGCGGCCCGCCTCACCACGTACGCGGACTGGCTGTGGGTACGCATCCTGGACGTCGTACGGGCCCTGGAAGCGCGGACGTACGCGGCTTCCGGCGCGCTCGTGCTGGAGGTGGTGGACGAGGCGGGGCTGACCGGAGGCCGCTACTTCCTGGAGGCCGGCCCGGACGGGGCGCGGTGCGCGCGGACCGACCGGGACGCTCAGCTGACCCTGCCCGTGGGCGAGTTGGCGACGCTGTGGCTGGGCGACGAGTCCGCTGTGCGGCTCGCGGCGCTCGGGCGGGTGCGGGAACAGCAAGAGGGCGCCGCCTCCGTCGCCGACGCCCTGCTGCGTACGTCCAGGCGACCGTGGTGCCCGGACGTGTTCTAAGCCTCGCGGGTTCTGAGCCCTGCGTGCTTGTGGGTGGCACTCCTTCCGCGCGAACGACTGGCTGCTGTGCTGTTCATCCGTAGCGATTCAGTTGTGGTTGTGGTGGTGCGGTGAGGCGCGGGCCGACGGGGCTCCCGGCTCCCCTCTGGAAGGGAGTCCTGTCGGCTGTACGTCAGGGTCCTGGCCAACCTTGCGAATGTATGGCCATGTCATTCAAGAGCGGTCGAACTTGCTCAAGTTGCCGAAGTTGGCAACCAACTTCTTCGTACTTATCTCCCGTTCGAGTCGTCTCATAACCACCTTCCACGGAACTGCCCCAAGATGGCGTGAAGTTGAAGGTGTGGTGTGGGCCCGTTGAGTCGGAACGCGCTGTCGCGCATGTGTGGAAGTGGCCACAATGGCCCGTTTTGCACATGGCTCCCTCGGGGGCGCACAGAACCGGCCAGATGCGGCACGCGTGCCGTGTTGCCCGGTGCGTGGGGTCGATGGTGCCGTATGCAGGGGCGAACACGAGCCCGTCAGGGGCCAACTCGGCCAAGTTGGCAATCAACGTGCAGGGTGGTAGCCCCAGTTGGTCGCACGCGGTACAAGTCCTAAACAACTCCCCATAGATGGGCGCAGGTTGTAGCGTTTGGTTGTGGCCCAGGAGGACGTCGTCGTGAACGGCAGCAGAAAGCTCTCGCCTCAGGGGATCGCCGACACCCTGCGGGCCCGTATCCGCACCGGCGACCTCAAGACGGGCGACCGCCTGCCGACCCAGGCCGAACTCGCGGAGGAGTTCGGTGTGGAACGGGGCGCGGTCCGCCAGGCCCTGCGCGTCCTTCAGGAGGACGGGCTGCTGAGCAACGTCAGCAAGGGCAGCCCGCCCAGGATCGCCGAACCCCAGCCGATGCGGGGCGATCCGCAGCCGACGATGATCGGGCTCGCGCCGAGGCTCGCGGCGGCGTTCGCGGCACCCCACGTGCGCATCGACGCGGCCTGTCTGACCGCCGAGACGCTGACGCTGGCGCTGGGCGAACCGGTACGGCTGATCCACGAGGGCAGGATCCGTCCGGCGTCGATCGACGTCCGCATCCTGCTTCCGTCCCGTGACATCGACCTGGCGTTCCCCGTCCCGGTCGGCGGACGCGGCGAGGACGACCCGGTCCACAAGCGCTGGCTGGACCAGCGCAACGCCCAGGGTCACGTCCTGCGCCACAACCTCCAGGCGCTGCGCGCGTCGCACGACATCGACGTCCAGGTCACCTTCCGCGCGCTGCCCTTCACCCCGCCGGTGAAGCTGTACCTCCTCAACGGGTCGGAAGCCCTGATCGCGTACTACATGCTCACCAAGCGGGAGGAGGAGGTGGAGAGCCGGACGCTCGAGATGTACGACGCCCTGGGCACCAAGTCCCTCCTCTTCTCCTTCGAGCGCCGCACGGGCCGGCGCGACGCGGCGTTCGTCGACCAGTCCCAGAAGTGGTTCGACGCCCTCTGGGAAACCGTCACGACGGACCTGACACTCTCCTAGTGGCGTCTGATTCTTCGCACACCGATTCGGTGGCAGCAGAGACGGAAGAACTACACGGACTGATCACCGGCGCGCGTTTCGTGCTCTTCGACTTCGACGGGCCCATCTGCCGGCTGTTCGCGGGCCACCCGGCGGCAGGGGTCGCGCGGGACCTGGTGACGGGGCTGAAGCGGCGGGGGCTGCTCCGGTTGCTGACCGAGACGGAGAAAGAGCATCCGGATCCGCAGGCCGTCCTGCTCGCGGTCGATGAGCGGCAGCCGGGCGGTGACCTGGTGGCCGAGCTGGAGGAGATGCTCACCCAGCAGGAGCTGAGGGCGGTCCGCTCCGCACAGCCCACCGCATACGCCGATCAGCTGATCCGCACCTGGACCGCGCTCGGCGCACGGCTCGCCGTCACCACCAACAACTCGGCGCGCGCGGTCTCCCGCTATCTGGCTGGTCGCGGACTCGTCGACTGCTTCGCCCCGCACATCTACGGCCGTACGCCCGACCTCCACCAGCAGAAGCCGGACCCGTACCGACTCAACCGCGCCCTTCAGGCGATGGGAGCCGCGGCCGGGACCGCCCTGATGATCGGTGACGCCCCGTCGGACCTCAAGGCCGCCGAACGGGCCGGCGTGCCGTTCCTCGGCTACGCGTGCGACGAGCGCAAGGAGAAGCTCCTGCGCGAAGCGGGGGCCACGGTGGTCGTGGGTTCGCTGGAGCCGGTTCTGCGGTTGCTGCGGGAGCAGGCCTGAGCCGGTCGCTCCGCGAGCAGACCGGGCCGTCGAATCGAACAGCCCGGATGGCCGATCCCCCCACGGTGGTACGACACGTGGAAGAGATCCTTTCTGGCGCGATGCTCGTCCACGGGGAAGTACCGTGCTTCAACTCCGCACCATCGGTGCGCTCAGGTCAGGGAACGAACGATGTCATCCGAACGTGCCTACTCTTCCGCGCGCGCTCGCGCCGCCGAGTTGAGTGGCGACCCGGACGCGGTCGAAGGGCCGTTAGCCGGCTACCACCACGAGACCTATGTGATCTCGCTCCCTGCCGCGGTCGCCGGTCCGTATCCGGTCCGGGGCAAGTGCCGGGAACCGCGGAGCAACCTGCTCTGGCTCGACCGACGGTGTTTCGCCTCGGAGGAAACACTGCTCCGCGCCCTGCGGGGACGTATCCCGGGCATCCCCGACCTCATCGACGTGGCCGAAGGTGTGCGCCTGCAGAGGTTCGTCGAAGGACGGACGCTGGGATCGCTCCATGCGTCGGGCGAGGAGATCCCCGACGGCATCGCGTCCCAGGTCCTGAACCTGTTCCGGCATATGGCCCGGGTGACCTCGGGATCCCTTGAAGTGGAGCGCGAGTGCAAGCCCGAGGACCGGTCCGCGGAGGGTGACACCGCGGGGTTCCTGGACCGCCTCGTGTGTTTCGCCGAAGAGCGCGTGTACCAGGAGAATCTGGAGAGGTTTCCGGGGCTGTTCGCCTCTCTGGGACTGGACGAGGACTCCTTCAGGAGACTCAGAAAGCACGTGGCCGGCTTGAGCGAGCGGCCTTTCTGCCTGTTGCACGCGGATCTGCACCGGGAGAACTTCATCGTCGACGACCAGGGCCGGCTGTGGACCATCGACTGGGAGCTGGCGATGCTCGGTGACCCCCTGTACGACCTGGCCACCCATCTCTACTTGATGCGCTACCCGGCAGCGCAGCACGACCTGATGGCGAAGCGGTGGTGCGAGGTGATGGAGGAGGAAAGGGAGGGGAGTTCGAACGGCTGGGAGGAGGACCTCCCGAGACTGCTCGACTTCAAGCGGGCTCAGTCCGTGTTCACCGACATCGTCCGGGCTACCCAGTCCCTCGATTCCAGGCCTGAGTTCGGAGACCCGGTCCTGGAACAGGAGGCCATGAAGGTACGGCAGGTGCTGGCCGCCGCCATGGAGCCGCTGGGCCTGGACACGGTTCTGAGCCTGCCCGACGTCATGGCGTCGCTGGGCCGGTGGCGGCGGACGAGCGGATGACCGGCCGGACGGGGGCCTCTGCCCGAGGACGCCCGGGTCCGCTGACGCCGGTAGGGGGTCGCGGCAGGACCCCTTCCCGGCTGTCCCGCCGGACTGTATGCCGGTGCGCCCTTAGGCTCGGTCCATGAGCGAGATCGGGCTGCGTGAGCGCAAGAAGCGGCGGATGTACCAGGCCGTGTCGGACACCGCCATCGGGCTCTTCCTGGAGAAGGGCTTCGACGCCGTGTCTGTCGCGGAGGTCGCCGCCGCCGCCGAGATCTCCAAGCCGACCCTCTTCCGGTACTTCCCGGCCAAGGAAGACCTCGTCCTGCACCGGTTCGCCGACCACGAGACCGAGGCCGCGCGGATCGTCGCCGGGCGGCCGGACGGGGAGTCGGCCGTCGGCGCCCTGCGCGCGCACTTCCTGAACGGGCTGCGTCGGCACGACCCCGTCACCGGGCTCAGTGACGACTCGGGCGTCCTCGCCTTCCACCGGCTCCTGTACGGCACCCCCTCCCTGGTCGCGCGCCTGTACGCCTACCTGCAGCGGTCCGAGGCCGCCCTCGCCGACGCCCTCGGCGGAGACCTCGACGCCCGCCTCGCCGCAGGGCAGATCATCGCCGTACAGCGCGTCCTCGCCCAGGAGAACTGGCGGCGCATGGCGGAGGGGCAGAGTGCCCGCGGGTTCGAGGCCGAGGCCGTCACGGCGGCCGAGCGGGCGTTCGAACAGGTGGCTGCCGGGCTTCCACGCTACGCCTGAGGGCTCTCCGGCCCCTCCTACGGGAACCGCGGCGCAGTAAAAAATGTAACTCGGTTACTTATTCCGCTACCCTCCTTGGATGACGCCCCCCGACCTACCCTCCGACCCGGCCCTCGCCACCGCCCTCACCCACGAACGCGCCTACCACGACGCCTGCCGCGCCGCCTTGGCCGCCCTGATCGACGGCGCCGAAGAGCAGGTCGTCACCGGTGAAGACGTCTCCGCCTCCGGCGCCGACGCCGAAGTCCTCGGACGTCGACTCCGCAGCCGAGCCAGGGAGTTACGCGAACTCCCCGAAGCGCCCCTGTTCTTCGGCCGGTTGGACTTCGGGCGGCAGCACGCGGAACACGCCGGGCAGAGCTACCACATCGGACGGCTCCGCATCACCGAACATCCTTCGGCCCCGCCGCTCGTGGTGGACTGGCGTGCCCCCGTCTGCCGCGTCTTCTACCAGGCGAGCGCCGGCGACCCACAGGGCGTGGCCGTCCGCCGCCGCTTCGGCTGGGCACCTGGCAGCCGCGGCGATTCCGCCGACCTCACCGGCCTGGAGGACGAACACCTGACCGGGGGCGACCAACGGCAACTCGGCAGCAGCATTCTCGCCGCCGAGATCGAGCGGCCGCGTCTCGGCCCGATGCGTGACATCGCCGCCACCATCCAGCCCGAACAGGACGACCTCGTACGGGCCGACCTCACCGCCTCCGTCTGTGTGCAGGGTGCCCCCGGAACCGGCAAGACCGCCGTCGGCCTGCACCGCGCCGCCTACCTCCTCTACACCCACCCGCAACGCATCCGGCGCGGCGGACTGCTGGTCCTCGGGCCGGGGCGCACCTTCCTCTCGTACATCTCGGAGGTGCTGCCCGCTCTCGGCGAGACCGGCGTGCGCCAGTCCACGGTCGTCGACGAGATCGCCGCCGGCCGCCCGGTCACCGCCGAGGACGAGGAGGGCGCCGCCGTCGTCAAACACGACCCGCGCATGGCCCAGGTGCTGCGCCGCGCCCTGTACGCCCGTGTCCGGACACCCGTCGACGCCCTTTCCGTACCCGATGGTTCGTACCGCTGGCGTGTCGGGGAGGACGACCTGAGGAGCATCGTCACGTCTGTACGCGCCGAGGAACCGCCCTACGCCGTGGGGCGTGAGCGCGTGCGGACCCGGATCGTCCGGCACATCCAGGCGCAGGCCGAGCGGCGGGCGGGGCCGCGCACGCACGCATGGGTGCGGAAGATCTCCCGGGCCCGTCCCGTCAGCGCGTACGTGGACGCCGTCTGGCCCGGCGTGCGACCGGAGGAAGTCGTCGCCGGCCTGCTCGGCGATCCCGGCACGCTCGCCGTGGCCGCGGACGGGGTGCTGGACGCGGACGAGCAGAAGGCTCTGCTGTGGGTGAGGCCGCCGCGCTCGTACCGGTCGGCGAGCTGGTCGGCCGCCGATCTCGTCCTGCTCGACGAGGTCGCGGGGCTGATCGAGCATCCCGAGGGCTACGGACACGTGGTCGTGGACGAGGCGCAGGATCTGTCGCCGATGGAGTGCCGGGCGATCGCCCGACGGGTCGCCTTCGGTTCGCTGACGGTGCTCGGGGACCTCGCGCAGGGCACGACCCCCTGGGCGGCGCGCGACTGGACCGAACTCCTCGGCCATCTGGGCAGACCGGACGCCCCTGTGGTCCCGTTGACGACCGGGTTCCGTGTGCCGACGGCGGTCGTCGGGCTGGCCAACCGGCTGCTGGAGCGACTGGACGTACAGGTGCCCGCGGCCCGGTCGCTGCGCCGGGACGGCGAACTGAGGGTGCGTCGGACAGCGGACCTCGCAGCCACCGTCGTCGAGACCGTCCGGGACGCGCTGGGCCGCGAGGGATCCATCGGTGTCATCACGGCTGACATGGACGTCGTATGCGTGCGGGACGCGCTCGACGCGGCGGGCATCGCGACGACCGGGCCCGATCGGCTCGGCGAGCGTGTCACCGTGCTGGGGGCCGGTGTGGCCAAGGGGCTCGAGTACGACCATGTCGTCGCCGTCGAGCCCGCCGCGATCGTGGCGGCCGAGGCCCGTGGCCTGCACCGGCTGTACGTCGTCCTGACGCGCGCGGTGTCGCGCCTGGACGTGGTGCACACACGCCCGTTGCCCTGGTGACCGACCAGGGCGACGGGCGGCGCCGGCTCGCCGGAGACGTCTTCTTCAGCGACGGCCCAGGAGCTCTGCGATACGGCTGAACCCGTCCGCGCCGTGACCCCGTCCGATGACACGGCGCGCCATGCCTTCGGCCGCGCGCATCACGCCCGCGTCGATGCCGTGGGCCTCGGATGTGTGCACGATGTGCGCCATGGACGACACCGCCGAGGTGATCGGGTTGCCCTCACCGGAGAAGCTGCCGCTGTCCACGTCCTGTGCCAGCTCTTCGAAGAGCGGGGGGAGGATCGCGCCGATGCCCTTGGCGAACGGTGCCAGCTCCCGTGCGGTGATGCCCTCCGCCTGCGCCACCGCCAGGGCGTGCGTATAGCCCGCCATCGCGGTCCAGAAGATGTCCAGCAGCGCGATGTCGTAGGCCGCGGCCCGGCCGATCTCCTCGCCGAGGTGGGTGTGGCTGCCGCCCAGCGCGTCGAGCACGGGCCGATGCTCCTGGTAGAGCTCCTCCGGGCCGGCGTGGAGGAACACCGCGGCAGACGTTCCGATCGTCGTGGTCGGGGTCATGATCGCGCCGTCCAGGTATCGGACGCCGTGCTCGGCTGCCCAGTCCGCCATGCCCCGGGCCCGCTCCGGAGTGTCGGCGGTCAGGTTGAGTACCGTGCGCCCCTTGAGCGCGTCGGTGACCGCGGTCCGGCGCACAATGCTGTGCGCCGCGTCGTAGTCCACCACACAGACCACGACCAGCCTGCTCGCGGTGGCCGCCTCCTCCGCCGATCGCGCCCCGACCGCCCCCCGCGCGACCAGTTCCCGGTCCCTGCCCGGTGTTCGGTTCCAGACCGTGGTCCGCAGCCCTGCGTCCAGGAACGCACCGGCCAGAGCCCGGCCCATCGGTCCCATACCGAGCACGGTGACGGCAGACTGTTCGGGATGCATGGACATGGTTCAACTCCTGTATACGGATGAACAGTTACGAATGGGGAGAACGTGACGCGTAGTCGTGCCCAGGACATGAACGTCTGCGGAGTGACTGCCGCGATCGCTGTGATCGACGGCAAGTGGAAGACGGCTCTGCTCTGGCTGCTGGAGTCAGGTCCGCACCGCCCGGGCGAGCTGCGTCGAAAGCTGCCGGGCCTCAGCGAGAAGGTTCTGACGCAGGCACTGCGCGAGATGGAGACGGACGGACTGGTGCACCGCGAAGTGCACGACGTACTGCCACTGAAGACCGTGTACTCGCTGACGGACTTCGGCCGTGAGCTCTCCGAGGCGTTGGCCCCGCTTTCCGACTGGGGCCACCGCCGGCTGGGGAAGCTCGCCGAGGCCGCTCAGTCGGCCTCCTGACGCCTTGTCACCTCCGTCTCGCTCGCGTCCGGCGGCCCTCCGACCATCTGCAACAAGGTTCGCCTCACCGTCGCCGACTGCCAAGTACCCACAAAAAAGTAGGTAGGTGGCTCGGTCGGCGGGGCTCTACTGCTGGAGCTCCACGACATCGGCGACCACGCAACTGACGTTGTCGGGGCCGCCGGATCCGTTGGCGAGGGCGATGAGTTCGCGTACGGCCTGCTCGGGCTCTTCGATCCCGGAGAGCACCCGGTGGATCTCCTCGGTCGGCACGACGGTGGACAGGCCGTCGGAGCAGAGCAGGTATCGGTCTCCCCGCCGGGCGTCGTGCAGGCGCATGTCGGGGGTGCCGTCGGCCCCTTGGCCCAGGGCTCGTATCAGGAGCGACCGCTGGGGGTGGGAAGCGGCTTCTTCGGGGCTGATGCGGCCTTCGTCGACCATCGACTGCACCATGGTGTGATCGTGGGTGATCTGGAACAGCTCGCCGTCGCGCAGGAGGTGGACGCGACAGTCGCCGATGTGGACGAGGGCCAGTTGCGAACCGGTCCAGAGCATCGCGGTGAGCGTCGTGCCGGCGTTCTGAAGTGACGAGCCGGTTGCGGCGACGCTGTGCACGGCCCGTTCGGCCTGCCTGATGGCGTCCTCGAGGACGTTGAGGAGACCGTCCGCCGGGATGCTGTCGGTCTCGAGGTGCTTGAGGGCGTCGACGGCGGCGGCGCTCGCGAGGGCTCCCGCGCTGCCGCAGCCGTCGGCGACGGCGAGCAGACGGGAGCCGGCGTAGGCGGTGTCCTGATTGCTCTCGCGGACCAGGCCCTTGTCGGCAAGCGCCGCGTAACGGATTCCGAGGGTCTCGGCGGTCGGGGACATGGCAGGGTCCTTCCATGACAGGTGGTCGATGAGGAAGGCGGCCAGGTCCCGCCGTGCGGCGGTGTGGGCCTCGACCCGGGCCCAGAACGCGCGGACCTCCTGGGCCGCCGGACCCGCGTCCAGCGTGCAGACGTGCTGGATACGGGCCAGCGGCATCCCCAGGCGCCGGAGCCAGGCGACCAGGCGGGCCTGGTCCAGCTGTTCCGGGGCGTAGAGCCGGTAGCCGGTCACCGGGTCGACGCGAGCGGGCGTCAGCAGCCTGAGTTCGTCGTACAGACGCAGCGCCTTCGGTGACAGCCGAGAGGCCTTCGCGAACGCCCCGATAGTCAGCAACCCCATGCCCGCCCCCTCCTCATACCGAGCACATCGCCCGGCCCCACCGATGCTGTGTCCTCCCCCAAGGTGAAGGTCAAGCAAGGGTTCCGACCGGCTCCGTGCGCTCGATCCCGCGCGCGAGCCCCCGACACACGGCGGCCACAGGAAGGTCCGGTCCGCTACGCCTTCGGCTGGGTGAAACGGATGCGGTTGCCGAACGGGTCGCGCAGCCCGCAGTCGATCCCGTAGGGACGCTCGGTCGGCCCCTCGGTGAACTCGACGCCGCGCGCCAGCAGCGTCTCGTAGGTCTTGCGGCAGTCGGCCGTGGTGAAAATGAGCCAGCCGCCCGTCGCCCCCTTGGTCACCAGGTCACGGACCTGTGCCGCTGTTTCCTCGGACATCGACGGAGCCCCGGGCTTCTCCAGCAGGATCTGTCGGCCCGGCTCACCGGGGACACTGACGGCCAGCCAGCGCATGATGCCCATGTCGACGTCCGCCGCGACCTCCAGGCCGAGCTTGCCGACGTAGAAGTCCAGGGCCTCGTTCTGGTCGAGGACGAATATCTGCGAGTGCGTGATGGCGTTGAACATGCTGATCACACTACGGAGCGGGCGGGCCGGAAACTTATCCAAAACTGCTCGGTCGCAGCCACGCCATCGCGAAGCACGTCGGGACGCCCGTGGCCTGGGCTTCCTTGCGGTACTCCCTGGGCGATCGGCCGACGATGTCACGGAAGGTACGGCTGAAGGTGCCCGGACTGCCGAAGCCGACGGCGAAGCAGATCTCCGTCACGCTGCGGTCGGTTTCGCGCAGGAGGTACATCGCCCGCTCGACACGGCGGCGCTGGAGGTAGCGGTGCGGCGTCTCGCCGAACGTGGCCCGGAAGGTCCGGGTGAAATGCGCCTCGGAGACATGGGCGATCCGGGCCAGGGCAGGAACGTCCAGCGGCTGCGCGAAGTCGCGGTCCATGGCGTCACGCGCGCGCAGCATCCGGCGGTTGGACTTCTCGACTTCGCGGCTCACCGCGCCCATCAGACCACACTCCCGGGGAGGGCGTGACCGTGCGTCGTAGTCCTCGACCGGCTTCCGGTGTGCCGCACAAGAAGTCGTACACAGCCCAGTCGGCGAGTGCGCGATAGCCGAGGCGCTGGTAGAGGGCGTTGCTGGTGGCGTTGGACAGGTCCGCGAACAGGACGACGTCCCTCGCGCCCGCGGCCAGCGCGGCCCGGCTCACCTCGGCCGTGACGGCGCCCGCGTAGCCGCGACCGCGCAAGTGGGCCGGGGTGTAGACGATGTCCACCTGGATCTGTCCGCCGATCATCGGGTTCATGCCCGCGATGGAGACGGGGGTGCCGTCCGGGGTCTCCCAGAGCGTGTAGCGCTTGTCGGCGAAGCGCGTGCTCGCCCAGGAGCCGGCGTCGATGGAGACGGCTTCCCCGACGGCCTTGGCGAACTCGCCGCACCAGAACATGACCTGTCCAAGGTCCTGCTCCCCCAGGACGCGGCCCCGGCCCGCCGGCAGCGGCTCCGGTGGGGTGAGCGTGCCGAGGCGGTACAGACAAAGTCGCGTGGCATGGAGTTTCGGCGTCGCCCCGGTGTGCCGCTGCCAGGCCTCGGCGAAAGCGGTGGCGGTGCCATGGTCCGCGCTGACGCGGGAAGGGGAGTGCCCGAGGGCGGCCAGGCGGACGGCGAGGGAGTCGGCCTGCTCGGGGGAAAGCGGAGAGAGGCCCAGAGCGCGGGGCGGGAGGCGGTAGAAGGTGGCGCGGACCTCGCCCGCTCGCTGCAGCACGCCGAAGACGGGGGCTTCGGTACCGAACGCGCCCACCCCACGTGCTCGCACTCTCTCGGCCCACGTCAACTGCATGACGTGCGGGCCGGGCCGCGAGCGCAGGAAGCCTCCGGCTCGGGTGAGGAAGTCGTCGACGTCTTCGGTGACGTGCCAGTCATCCGTTCGCATGCTTCATGGTTCCCCGTGTTGGAGGGGCGCCCTGTGGGTTTCGGCCAGGGCGGACCGCAGGACGTCCTCTGCCCGAGGCTGCTCCCTGGCGACAAGCCCTGCGAAGTGCCAACCGTCGCGGGCAGCCCCAGACGCCCTTGTATGACACGACGCACTCTTGCAAGCGGTTGCTTGCAAAAGTTAGCGCTCCTGCGGCAAGGTGGAGGCATGGCATCGCTCAACGTCGGCGGTCTTGGTGAGTACCTGCGCGAACAGCGGCGCAATGCGCAGCTTTCGCTCAGGCAGCTCGCCGACGCCGCCGGGGTTTCCAATCCGTATCTGAGTCAGATCGAGCGCGGGCTGCGCAAGCCGAGCGCGGATGTGCTGCAGCAGGTCGCCAAGGCGCTGCGGATCTCCGCCGAGACGCTGTACGTGCGGGCCGGCATCCTCGACGCCGAACGGGACCCGCAGGAGTGGCGGCGGGAAGGTGCGACGCGCGCCGTCATCCTCGCCGATCCCACGCTCACCGAGCGGCAGAAGCAGGTGCTGCTTCAGATCTACGAGTCCTTCCGCAAGGAGAACGGCTTCGGGGCCGCTCGGGCGGGCACAGCGGCCGGGGACGGCCGGGCGGCTCGGGAGACCCAGGACACGGATGACGCCCAGGACGCCGCGGCCCCCGGCCCTCGCATGGCCGATGGCGGCGACGTCGGTCCGCAGCAGACGGCCAGTTGACCGAGATGATCGAGGCAACCGAGATGATCGGGACGATCGGGATCAACGGGACGACGGGAAGGCGCCCGCGGACCGCCCCTCAACCCTCAGCCGAAAGCCGAAACGGGAGGACCATCCCCATGGCCATCACCGACGACCTGCGCAAGACCCTCAGCGACCCGACCCCGCTCTACTTCGCCGCCGGCACCGCCGACCTGGCCATCCAGCAGGCCAAGAAGGTGCCCGGTCTGGTGGAGCAGCTTCGCGCCGAGGCCCCGGCCCGCATCGAGGCCGTACGCAATACCGATCCCAAGGTCGTGCAGGAGAAGGCGGCCGCACGTGCCAAGGAGGCCTCCGCCCGGGTCAAGGAGACGCAGGAGACCATCCAGGCGAAGGTCGGCGAGCTCCTCAGCTCCCTCGACACGGACATCAAGAAGTTCGGCAGCACGCTCGACGCCGACCTGAAGAAGCTCGGTGAGAGCGCCCAGGGCCTTGCCCTGCGGGGTGTCGGTGTCGCCGCCGAGTACGCGGTGAAGGCCCGTGAGACCTACGAGAAGGTCGCCGAGCACGGCGAGCAGGCCGTGAAGACCTGGCGCGGCGAGGCCGCCGAGGAGATCGAGGAGCTGGCCGTCGCCGTCGAGCCGAAGGCGGAACCCGTCCAGGTCAGGGACGAGCCGAAGGCGGCCGGGCCCGGGGCCGAGGCCGACTCCGCCCAGGCCAGGAAGCCCGCGATGAAGAAGGCTCCGGCCCGCAAGCCGGTGGCCAAGAAGCCGATGCCGCCGGCCCAGTAGGACCCGCTGGTCCAGCGCATACGGATGACGGGGAACGGGCCGGGCACTCTCTCAGTCCCCGGCCCGTTCTTACGGATACACGGCGGCCGGACATGGGTACGGTGGCCGCAGAAACGACACGACTCGGGTGGTGGGCATTGTGCTGATGACGGCATTCGGCGGCCTCATGTGGCTGCTCTTCACCGCCATGCTGGTGCTCGCCGTGGTGGCACTGGCGATGGCGGCGCTGTACCGGGAGGACGCGTACCGCGCCGCGGACAAGCAGAACAAGGGCTTCTGGCTGATCATCCTCGGTCTCACCGTCGCGGTGAACCTGCTGGTGCCCATGCTCTTCCTGCAGATCATCGGCCTCGTCGCCACGATCGTCTTCTTCGTGGACGTCCGGCCCGCCCTCAAGCAGGTCTCGGGCGGCGGCTGGGGCCGTCGCCGCCGCGGCGGCAGCAGCAGCGACGGTCCGTACGGTCCGTACAACGGCGGCCGTTAGTCGGCCAGGGCCGCACCGGGCCGCGTACGACGGCTACGGCTACGGCTACGGTCCGCGGTCGAGCAGGAGAACCGCGACGTCGTCGGCAAGTTCCCCGCCGTTGAGGTCGCGGACCTCGTTCACCGTGGTGTGCAGCAGCTCCTTGCCGGTCAGGCCCTCGGCCAGCCGACGGCGGATCAGCTCCACCATGCCCTCTTGGCCGAGCCGCTCCCTGCCGTCGCCGACGCGGCCTTCGATCAGACCGTCGGTGTAGAGCATCAGGCTCCAGGCGGCGCCCAGGTCCACCTGTGTACGCGGCCAGCGGGCACGCGGCAGCAGGCCGAGCGCCGGGCCGTTCTTGTCGTACGGCAACAGCTCGGCCGGCCGGTGGGGGCGGGCGATCAACGGCGACGGGTGGCCGGCCAGGCACAGTCCGGCGCTGCGGCCGTCCGGCGCGATGTCCACCGTGCACACCGTCGCGAAGATCTCCTCGTTGTCGCGCTCGTGCTCCAGAACCTGCTGCAGCGTCGAGAGCAGGTCGTCGCCGCACAGGCCCGCCAGCGTCAGGGCACGCCAGGCGATGCGCAGCTCCACGCCGAGCGCGGCCTCGTCCGGGCCGTGCCCGCAGACGTCGCCGATCATCGCGTGCACCGTGCCGTCGGGGGTGCGGACGGTGTCGTAGAAGTCGCCACCGAGCAGCGCGCGGGAGCGGCCGGGGCGGTAGCGGGCGGCGAAGCGCAGGGAGGAACCGTCCAGCAGCGGGGTGGGCAGCAGGCCGCGCTCCAGGCGGCGGTTCTCCTGCGCCCGCAGGCGGGACTCGGTCAGCCGCCGCTCGGTCGTGTCGGACCGCTTCCGCTCGACCGCGTAGCGGATCGCCCGGCTCAGCAGCCGTCCGTCCAGCTCCTCGCGGAACAGATAGTCCTGGGCGCCCACGCGGACCGCCTCGGCGCCGCGCTCGGCGTCGCCGGACGCGGTGAGGGCGAGGACGGCGTGGCGCGGCGCCAACTGCAGCACGTGCCGCAGCACGGCCAGCTCGTCGGCCTCCTCGGCGGCCCGGCCCGGGGCGGGTAGCGCGAGGTCCAGCAGGATGCAGTGGACGTCGTCGGTGAGCAGCCGCTCGGCCTCGGTGAGGTTGCGGGCGGTACGCAGTCGGATGGGCCGGCCGGCCGAGTCGAGCATTTCGGGCACGATCGGTGAACCGGTCGGGTCGTCCTCGATCACCAGCAGGGTGAGCGTGTCGGCCGGGGCCTTGGTACGGGCGGCCGGCCCCGGTGCGGCCTGGGGCCCCGGCGAGGACCCGGCTTGAGCCTGACCACTCTCCACGGCCGGGATCGCTCTCTGCCGCGGTACGGGTACGGGCATTCGTGTTGGGTTCCTTCCCTCCCCCCGAGGGCATGGTGGGGCGAGGGACCTCGACCCACCGACGGGGACCATAGCGGTAGCGGAGGCCGCAACGGAATGCCCGGCGGGGCGACGCGGGGAAACAGGCCAACGTCATATGCCGCATCCCGTACCGCAGTTGGACATGGCGCGGCCGGGCCGGGGATGAGGAATGTCACGCCTGGTGGAGGTTTGCGGCGAGGGCGGGGTGCGCCGCGTCACGTGGGGCACATCACGGGGTGCCGGGCTGCCGCGTGGCCGTGGAGCCGCCCGGGTTTCTCCGGGCGCGCGCCCCACTGGCCGGACGCGGTGTGTGCCTGCCTGGCGTCCCTCTTCGCGCTCACGCGTCCGGTCGTACGACCCCCAGGATCGGCATCGAGCCCGCTCCCGCGATCGTCACCGACCGTCCGGGCCGCGGAGCGTGGACGATCGAGCCGTCGCCGACGTACATAGCCACGTGGCTGGCGTCCTTGAAGTAGATGATCAGGTCGCCGGGGCGCATGTCCTTGATGTCGACATGCCTGAGCCGTCTCCACTGCTCCTGCGAGGTGCGCGGGATGCCGGTGCCGGCCGCCGACCAGGCCTTGGATGTCAGCCCGGAGCAGTCGTACGACTGTGGGCCCACGGCGCCCCATTGGTACGGCTTGCCGATCTGGTCGGTCGCGAAGGTCACGGCCTCGCGGCCCTGTCGGGTCGCCTTGCCGTTGATCTCCTGGAGTATGCCGGAGCCGAGCCACGTGGTCTGCGCCTTCTTCGCGGCCTCCTCCTCCAGCCGGCGCAGTCGCTCCCGTTCCTGCTTCTTCAGCTGGGACTCGAGTTGCTCGGCGGCCCTGATCTGCTTCTCGATCTTCTTCTTGGCCGCGGCCTTGGTCTTGCGGTTGGCCTCGAGCTTCTCCCAGCGGTCGGAGGCGTCGTCCGCGTACTGCTGCAGATCCTCCTGAGTGCGCGTCAACTCGGCGAGCAGACCCCGGGTCGCATGCTCGCCCTGGCGGACGGAGCCCGCGCCGTCGAGGAACTTCTCGGGGTCGCCGCTGAGCCAGAGCCGGACCTCGGGGGGCAGGCCGCCGCCGCGGTACTGGGCGCGGGCCGCCGCGCCCGCCCGGTCCTTCAGCTCGGCCAGCCGCTCCTTGCCCCTGACGATCTCCTCGGCCAGCTTGACGATCTGCTTCGACTGCTTCGCGGTCTTCTCCTCGGCCGCGTTGTAGGCGTCGGTGGCGACCGCGGCGTCGTGGTAGAGCTTGTCCAGCTTCCTGCGGACCGCTTCAAGGTCCTTGTCCGGAGCCGGAGTCGGGCCGCCGGAAGGAGTGGGTGCCGGGGCCGGCCGGCCTGGGCTCGCCTGTGCCGCGCCTGGTGCGGTCAGCACGGTGACTGCGCAGACCAGGGCGATGGCCGCCGTGGTCAGGGTCCGCTTTCCGGATCCCATACTTCGCCCCCAAATCTGATTTACCGTCAGTAACTTGCGGTCGCCTGGGGGATCGTGCCATGTCGGCACGCAAAGTGACAGAGGTGGGGCTCAACCATGCGGAAAGTCCCACCCGTTGCCGTACCCAGTACGACGATCTCCCTCCCTGGACGTCCGCCCTCGTGCGGCGATCTTCCGCGAATGTGACGTACGACGCGGGAAGATCGTTCCCTGTTGGCCGGACACAGGGTTCGAGTGGTGAGCGCCCTGGTCGGGGTGGCTCACACCCGGGGTGCCAACGCCCCCCATTTCACGGTGACTTCACCCTGACGCCAGCGCGTCGGGCCGTCGGTCACCGGCCAGTCCGCCGTCAGTCGGCGGACCGTGCGTATCCAGCGCTGGCGCGCGCCGTACGAGGCGTAGGGCGCGGCGGCGGCCCAGGCGTGGTCGAAGTCGCGCAGGAAGGCGTGCACGGGCTCGCCCGGGACATTGCGGTGGATGAGTGCCTTCGGGAGTCGCTCGGCCAGGTCGGACGGGCGGTCCAGGGAACCGAGCCGAGTGGCGAAGGTGACCGTGCGCGGACCTTCGGGGCCGAGCGCGACCCAGACGTGGCGGCGGCCGATCTCGTCGCATGTGCCCTCGACGAGCAGTCCGCCGCGGGAGCCGGACGCCGGATCGGCGGGGGCGAGCCGTGCGCACAGTCGCTCCCAGACGGCCGTGACCTCGCCCTCCTCGTACTGGCGCAGGACGTTCGCGGCGCGGATCAGGGATGGCCGGCCCGGTACGGGCACCTCGAAGCCGCCGTGCCGGAACACCAGGCCCTCGCGGGCGTACGGCTGCGCGGCCGCGACCCGGGCGGGCTCGATCTCCACGCCGACCACGCGGGTGCGGGGTGCCGCGCCGCGCAGGCGCTGCAGCAGCTCCACCGCGGTCCACGGGGCGGCCCCGTAACCGAGGTCGACGGCCACCGGGTCCGCCGTACGGCGAAGCTCGGCGCCGTGGGTCGCGGCGATCCAGCGGTCCATCCGGCGTAGCCGGTTCGGGTTGGTGGTCCCGCGCGTCACCGTACCCACGACGGGGGTCCCCCCGGCCGAGCGAAGCCGAGAGTGGGGGAGGGGTGAAGTGCGGGTTGACATGCGTACGAGAGTAAGCGGCCAAGGCGCAGGGGCGGGCCGGCCTGTGGACAACCCCACTTCTCGAACGGTTGAGCTATTAATGGTAATGATTCGGTAAAGCTGTCGACGGGGGAAATGGAGCGCCGCGTTCCGGTGTTTCCCCCTCGGAGTGTCCGAGTGTCCCACCGTCCCGACAGGCATGCCCGCATCAAGGAGGAACGCCACGTGAGCCAGTACGTGAGCAGACTCGGGCGTCGCTCCCCTGCGGCCCCTCCTCGTCTGAGGCTGCACCGCCGCCCCCGTCGCGTCGCCATGCTCTCGGTGCACACCTCACCGCTCCACCAGCCCGGCACGGGCGACGCCGGTGGCATGAACGTCTACATCGTGGAACTCGCCCAGCGTCTCGCCGCCATCAACATCGAGGTCGAGATCTTCACGCGGGCGACCACGGCCGCGCTCCCGCCGAGCGTCGAACTCGCCCCCGGGGTCCTCGTGCGGCACGTCGACGCCGGTCCGTACGAAGGCCTCGCCAAGGAAGACCTGCCCGCCCAGCTCTGCGCCTTCACACACGGTGTGATGCAGGCCTGGGCCGGCCACCGGCCCGGCTACTACGACCTGGTGCACTCCCACTACTGGCTCTCCGGCCACGTCGGCTGGCTCGCCGCCCAGCGCTGGGGCGCCCCCCTGGTGCACGCCATGCACACCATGGCCAAGGTCAAGAACTCCTCCCTCGCCGAGGGTGACACCCCCGAGCCCGCGGCCCGCGTCATCGGTGAGACCCAGATCGTGTCCGCCGCCGACCGACTCATCGCCAACACCGCCGAAGAATCCGAAGAGTTGGTACGCCACTACGCGGCCGACCCGGGCAAGGTCGCCGTCGTCCATCCGGGCGTCAATCTGGAGCGCTTCCGGCCGGCCGACGGCCGTGCCGCCGCCCGCGCCCGGCTCGGGCTTCCGCAGGACGCGTTCGTCCCCCTCTTCGCCGGGCGGATACAGCCCCTCAAGGCGCCCGACGTGCTGCTGCGCGCCGTCGCCGTGCTCCTCGACGAGTGCCCCGAGCTGCGCTCCCGCATCGTGGTGCCCGTTGTGGGCGGCCTCAGCGGTCGCGGTCTGGCCAAGCCGGAGGGCCTGCAGAAGCTCGCCGCCCAGCTCGGCCTGTCCGACGTCGTGCGCTTCCAGCCGCCCGTCGGGCAGGACCAGCTCGCGGACTGGTTCCGCGCCGCGTCGGTGCTCGTGATGCCGTCGTACAACGAGTCCTTCGGGCTGGTCGCCATCGAGGCGCAGGCGGCCGGTACACCGGTCCTGGCCGCCGAGGTCGGCGGACTGCCCGTCGCCGTCCAGGACGGACGGACCGGATTCCTCGTCCAGGGGCATGATCCGGCCGCCTACGCGCGCGTACTGCGCGATTTCGCCGAGGACCCGGGGCTGTCCATCCGGCTGGGCGAGGCCGCGGCCCGGCACGCCCGGTCGTTCGGCTGGGACACGGCGGCCCGTGCGACGGCCGAGGTGTACACGGCCGCCATGCAGGCCCATCGGCGCCCGGTGCGCGCGTACCACGCCTGACAGGGTCGCGTACGCTCCCAGCATGGCTGAGGAACAGCGGGCGGCGCAGGTCATCGAAGAGGTACTCAAGGACGCCGAACTGGAGTGGGAGAGCCCGCGTGCGGGCACTTACGTCGTGAAGCTCCCGGGGACGCGCAAGCTGTCCACGACCGTCTCGCTGATGGTCGGCAGGCACTCCCTCTCCGTCAACGCCTTCGTGATCCGGCACCCCGACGAGAACGAGGCCGGAGTGCACCGCTGGCTGCTGGAGCGCAACCTCAAGCTGTACGGGGTGAGTTACGCAGTCGACCCGCTCGGCGACATCTACCTGACCGGCAGGCTGCCGCTGGCCGCGGTCACCGCGGAAGAGGTCGACCGGTTGCTCGGCTCGGTCCTGGAGGCGGCGGACGGAAGTTTCAACACCCTTCTGGAGCTGGGCTTCACATCCGCGATCCGCAAGGAGTACGCCTGGCGGGTGTCGCGCGGCGAGCCGACCCGCAACCTGGAGGCGTTCAGCCATCTGACCAGGCGTCTGGAGGACTGACTCGCCGGACCCTGTCGGTCAGTCCCCGCGCGCTCCGCCATCCTGCCCGGCCGACCGGCGGCAAGGCCCGCACCCTGGGCCGAGAGCGCATCGCGCGCCCCGCACCCCGGCTGCGGCGTATTCCTCAGGCCGCGCCGACCTCCGCCTCGGCCTCCTTCACCCGCGCCCCCGCCGTCGGCTGCTCCGCCGGAAGGCGACGCATCAGGGCGCCGTATCCGGCTGCCGCGCCCGTACCGACCACCGCGCACAACCCCCACAGCCACTCCGCGCCGAACCGGTCGATGACGAAACCGGCCATCAGCGGTGCGACCAGGGCCGCCACCGACCAGGACATGGTGTACATGCCCTGGTAGCGGCCGCGTCCGTGCACCGGGGAGAGGCGGACGACGAGGCCCGTCTGGGTGGGCGCGTTGACGATCTCCGCCAGCGTCCACACGCACACCGTGAGCACGAAGACACCGACCGAGCCCGCGAACGCGGTGAGCCCGAATCCGTATCCCGCGAGCAGGGACGAGACGACGAGGAGCCGGCGCGGGTCGCGGTGCTCGATGAGGCGGGTGACCGGGATCTGCAGCGCGACGATCAGGACGCCGTTGACGGCGATCGCCATGCCGTAGTCCGCGGGTGTGAAGCCGGCCTTGCCCATCGCCACCGGCAGGCCCACGGACCCCTGCTGGAAGATGAGCGCGATCAGGAAGGACAGCCCGACCATGCTCATGAAGCGGCCGTCGCGCAGGACGGCTCCCATGCCCACGTCCTCGGCGGCGTCCCTGGCGGTCGGCACCGGGCGCGACTCGGGCAGCTTCGCGAAGACGACGATCGCGCAGATCATCGTCATTCCCGCCTCGATCAGGAACCCGGCGAGATAGCTGTACTCGGCGATGAAGCCCGCCGCCATCGAGGAGATGGCGAAGCCCAGGTTGATCGCCCAGTAGTTGAGGGAGAAGGCGCGGACCCGGTCCTCGGGCCGGACGATGTCCGCCATCATCGCCTGCACGGCGGGGCGGGAGGCGTTGCTCGCCATGCCCACCAGGAAGGCGACCGCCGCGATCGCGACCGGGTCGTGCATGAAGCCGAGCAGGGCGACGGAGACGGCGGTGGACGACTGGGCGACAAGGAGGGTCGGCCGCCGTCCGAGCCGGTCGGTCATCACACCCGCGCCGAGGGAGGAGACGACCCCGCCGAGGCCGTGCAGCGCGGCGACGAGACCGGCGTACGAGGCGGAGTACCCGCGTTCCAGGGTCAGATACAGCGCCATGAAGGTGGCGACGAAGGCACCCAGCCGGTTGACGAGCGTGCTGGTCCACAGCCACCAGAACTCACGGGGAAGCCCGGAGACGGCCTCCTTGGCGGCGCGTCTTAGGGTGGCGAGTGGCATGAGGAGTCCCCCGTGGATGTAAGCGGCTCTGGTAGGTAGCACACATTACGAATGCGGGGCCCGGTGTGGCTACTGGATTAACAGAAGCCGTCAACTGTCCTGCGGCCGACGAGCAGGCGGTTCGCGTGCCGTTCCGCCTGCCGGAGCTGCCGCGCGAGTGATCGGACGGTTCGATTACGCTCGGGGTCATGGCCGACGCACCGTACAAGCTGATCCTCCTCCGCCACGGCGAGAGCGAGTGGAACGCGAAGAACCTGTTCACCGGCTGGGTGGATGTCAATCTGACCGAGAAGGGCGAGAAGGAGGCGGCCCGCGGCGGTGAGCTGCTGAAGGACGCCGGCCTGCTGCCCGACGTGGTCCACACCTCCCTCCAGAAGCGCGCGATCCGCACGGCGCAGCTCGCGCTGGAGGCGTGCGACCGCCACTGGATCCCGGTCCACCGCTCCTGGCGCCTGAACGAGCGCCACTACGGCGCCCTCCAGGGCAAGGACAAGGCGCAGACGCTCGCCGAGTTCGGCGAGGAGCAGTTCATGCTGTGGCGTCGGTCCTACGACACCCCGCCGCCGCCGCTGGCCCGCGACGACGCGTACTCCCAGTTCACCGACGCGCGCTACGCGGCCCTCCCGCCGGAGGAGCGCCCGCAGACGGAGTGCCTGAAGGATGTCGTCGGCCGGATGCTCCCGTACTGGTTCGACGCGATCGTCCCCGACCTCCTGACCGGCCGCACGGTCCTGGTCGCCGCCCACGGGAACAGCCTGCGCGCTCTGGTCAAGCACCTCGATGGGATCTCGGACGCCGACATCGCCGGTCTGAACATCCCCACCGGCATCCCGCTGTCCTACGAACTCGACGCCGACTTCCGCCCGGTCACCCCCGGCGGCACGTACCTCGACCCGGAGGCGGCGGCAGCCGCGATCGAGGCCGTGAAGAACCAGGGCAAGAAGAAGTAAGCGCCCCCGAATAAGCCCCCTACCTGCGGTTTCTCCGCTTGTAGGGGGCTTTTCCGTGCATGAGGTGCGCGTAGACCATCAAGCCGAGCGACGTGCCCGGATGAAGATCGTGCCCGACGGGTCGGCACAGTCTCTGCGGCTCTCCCGGCTACGCTCGCACGGGAGCGCCCCGCGGCGCGTGGCTGCGGGGCGCCTTGTGGGGTTCAGTCGACCGACTCCCCGTCGTACGTACCGCCCTTGCATGGGTTGCCCGGCAAGTCGATCCGGGGCGTTCCGCCGCCCTCCTCGCACTTAGAAGGGCTGACGGAGGATCGGGCACCCTGTGCGGTGGCGGCGGTGGCGGTGGCGGCGCCTGTGAGGCCGAGTCCGGCGAGGGCTGCCGTGGCGATGACGGCGGCGAGGATTCGTCGAATGCACATTCGGTTCCCCTTTCACGGATTGCCTAGATTGGGGCACTAGTCAGCTTGACTTTCACCCATGTGGGCAGCACGTGATGTTGCGCCATTCGGGTGACAGCGCTGGTGGGTGCGGGGTCGGGGACGCGACCCGTCGGACAGGCCCTGGAACAGGCCCCAGGCGGCACGCGGTAAGACTTTCTCTACTTCATCAGTTCGCTTCGCTCGCCGTCGCTCCCGGCCTCCTGAACTGTGATCCACCCGCCAGTGCACAGGCCGCCGTAGCCAGAAGCAAGCCCGAACGACCAAGCCCCCAGCCCGCGGGTTCCGTGGGCAGGGGGCTTCGTCGTTCGAGTCCGGCGCGTGCTCGGCGCCGGGGCCGGCGGCCAGGGTGGACACTCCCAGGAACAGGGGGCCACCACGGTCGTCCTGCGGATCACGATCAGGCGCGGCTCCGACCCCGGGGCACGATCCGCATCGCAGCGGTTCCCAGGGCCACCAGGGCGAAGGCCGTCAGGCCCAGCCACACGCTGGTCATCATTCCGATACCGGTAGAGGCCAACGCCCCACCGCCCACAGTCGATGCAGGGTTGTTGTACATGGGTCCCTCCCACATGATCTCTGACAGTTTCTGGAGCGACCTGCTACCAGGCGCGCTCACGGCGGAACGCGGAGTCCAGGTACGCCTTGGCGTGGCAGGCCTGGAGCAGGAAGTCGAAGAGCAACTCGTACATGGACGCGGCGAGCAGCATCCGCTTCCAGCCGCGTTCCCGTACGGTCACGACCCGCTCGATCACGAAGACGAGCGAGGCCCAGAGCCAGAACCCGTGCACGCGGAACGAGTTCGAGGCCAGGGCGTAGGCGATGGTCGACAGGTACACGGCGGTCACGAGGACGCCGGCCATGCTCAGGAGTTGACGGCCCCAGTAGCGCCACGTGACGTGCGTCAGGCCGTACTGGACGCAGTTCTCCACCGCTCCCCGCTTCCAGCGCAGTCGCTGGTCCCACAGGGCCTTCCAGGTGAGCATGACCTCGGTGGTGAGCGTGCAACCCTCCGGCGAGAGCACTTGATGGCCCAGGTGCAGCACGGCGAAGGTCAGCTCGTTGTCCTCGGTGAGCACCGAGGTGTCGTAGACGCCCCCGAGCCCGTCCCCTGCCGGGAGACGGCCCGCCAGGCGGGCCTGGGAGATCTGCCGGAGCACCTGCACCCGGAACATGGCCGCCGTGCCGGTGAGCACCAGGCACTTGCCGCCCAGGCGCTTCACGTCCCGCGAGTAGCGGGCGTACTCGTTGCGCTGGAGGTGGCCCACGAAGCCCCCGCCGGGTCCTCCCCGGAAGGTGCCGCCCACTCCTCCGTAGCCCTTCGCGAGGTGCTCCACCCCACAGGCCACGAAGCCGGGGTCCAGGGCGCTGTCCGCGTCCGTCACGAGGACCACGTCGTCGTCGTGCAGCTCGGGCAGCAGGCGGGCCAGGGCCTGGTTCAGCCCTCCGGCCTTCTTGTGCCGGTTGCCCTGGGTCTCGAAGACCTCGGCCCCCAGGGAGTCCGCGATGGCCACGGTGGCGTCGGTGCAGTTGTCCGCGACCACGACGACCCGCCGCGGGGGCGCGGTCTGCCCGTACAGCCCCTTGATGGAGTCCGCGATGGTGTCGGCCTCGTTGTGGGCCGGGATCAGGGCGATCACGTCGCGGATCCCGGCCGGTTTCAGGCCGGATCTTCGATGCTTTCCCATGGGTGCAGCGCGTCAGAGAGTCGTAGAGGGTACGCCGTACACAACGGTGGACGGACCGGTGGCCGCGAGTCCGAACATGGTGTCCCCCTTACTCCCCAGCGAGCGGCGAAAATCACGCCCGTATCGGCGGTCGACCAGCTCGCCCCGCCTGAATGCCCCACGAAAGCTTCACATGCTCTACATATGACGCCCGACGAATCGTACTGTCATGGGAGTTTCCATGAGGGGGTGGCCTTGTGGCTCAGGCCGGGGGGCGGGTCGAGCCGCCATCGCAAAGCGGGGTATATCTGTGCAGTTGCCCGACTTCGGCCAATTATTAAGTGACAGAGATCACACCGGGTGGTCGCGGCGGCATGCCGAAACGTCAACTGTGCTGTCGATACGGAAAGTTGACGGGTGAGTGGGTCAGGCCTTCGTCACGCCGGACAGCGGAACACGGCTCAGGGCCCCGGTCGCTCCGAGGCCCTGAGGCGATGTACGCCTGCCTACGGCGTGGCGGTCCCGCCCGTCAGCCGCACTGGCACGGTGCGCCGGACTGGCAGCCGCAGCCGCAGCCGGAGCCGCAGCCGCATGCGCCGACCAGCGGGAGGCTCCTGATCTCGACGGGCTGCGGGGTGTCGCGCTCCTGCGTGGGGTCGGGCGTGCTGGGGGTCTCGGCCATGGTGGCCCTCCTCGAGCTTTCGAGACTGGTGCCTGTACCCATTGCACGCCCGTCGCGACCGGCGCATCAACGGCGCACGGGTGCTTGAGCCCGCCCGTAGAGGGCCCTCCCGGCCGCGTCAGGCGCCCTCGACGCCCGTCACCGACTGGCTCTCCGGCTGGAGTTCGTCCGCGTGCTCGCCCGTCACCAGGTAGACCACACGCTTGGCCACCGCCACCGCGTGGTCCGCGTAGCGCTCGTAGTAGCGGCCCAGCAGGGTGACGTCCACGGCCGTCTCGATGCCGTGCTTCCAGCGGTCGTCCATCAGGTGCTGGAAGAGCGTGCGGTGGAGCAGGTCCATCTCGTCGTCGTCGTGCTCCAGTTGCAGCGCCAGGTCGACGTCCTTCGTGATGATGACCTCGGCGGCCTTGGCCATCAGGCGCTGGGCGAGCTGGCCCATCTCCAGGATGGTCGCGTGCAGGTCGTGCGGGACGGCGCGATCGGGGAAGCGCAGCCGGGAGAGCTTCGCGACGTGCTGGGCCAGGTCGCCCGAGCGCTCCAGGTCGGCGCTCATCCGCAGTGACGTGACGACGATGCGCAGGTCCGTCGCCACCGGCTGCTGGCGGGCGAGGAGCGCAATGGCCCGGGCCTCCAGCTCGTGCTGGAGGTCGTCGACCTTCTTGTCGGCCTCGATCACGGCCTCGGCCAGCTTCAGGTCGGCGTCGAGGATGGCCGTCGTGGCGCGCCCGATCGCCGACCCGACGAGCCGGGCCATGTCGACCAGGCCCTCGCTGATCGAGTCAAGTTCCTCGTGGTACGCGTCCCGCATCAGGGTGTCCCTCTCTCACGACTGCATCGGGGGCCGGGGGCCGGGGCCCGTCGTCCCCGTGACGAACACGGCGGACACGGTGCCCCACGTACCCCACGCTCCCACCTTCCGACGGGTACGCGACTGTTTCCGGCATCCCAGATGAATCGATACTTGCTCCAAGGTGAACTCTGGGCGACGAGTGTCCGAGGTCGCACCCCGGAGGCTGTGGGCAGCGGACAGGGCGTGCCTAACCTGGATGCATGGACGTGAACGCGGCGGTCGCCGCAGCGGCAGCGATCGCCGGAGCACTCACCGGTGTCATCGCCATGCTGGCGTTCCGCTGGAGTGAGCGCGACCAGAAACGCTCCACCCGCACCTCCCCGCAGACCGACGCCGTACTTCCGCCCGGCGTGGACACGGTGCTGTCCGTGCTGGGGTCCTCGGCCGTCGTCCTGGACGAGGCCGACACCGTGGTCAAGGCCAGCTCCGCCGCGTACGCGCTCGGAGTCGTGCGCGGCGGAATGATCGCCGTCGAGCCGATGCTCCAGCTGGCGCGCGACACCCGGCGCGACGGCGAGATACGCCAGGTCGAGCTGGACCTGCCGCGCCGGGGCACCGGGCGTGGCGAAGCCCTCGCCGTCTCCGCGCGCGTGGCGCCCCTCGGCTCCCGGCTCGTGCTGCTCCTTGTCGAGGACCTCACCGAAGCCCGACGGATCGAGGCGGTGCGCCGCGACTTCGTGGCCAACGTCAGCCATGAGCTGAAGACACCGGTGGGGGCCCTCTCGCTGCTCTCCGAGGCCGTGATGGACGCCTCCGACGACCCCGAGGCCGTGGAGCGGTTCGCGGGGCGCATGCAGATCGAGGCGACCCGGCTGACGAACCTGGTGCAGGAGCTCATCGACCTGTCGCGAGTGCAGAACGACGACCCCCTCGAGGACGCGGAGCCCGTACGCGTCGACGAACTGGTCGCCGAGGCCGTCGACCGCTGCCGTCACCAGGCCGGCGCCAAGCAGATCACCATGGCCGCGAACGTATGGGCGCCCGACGGGCTGGACCAGGGCGGCGGGCGACGGGCGGGCGGCAGTGTCGACCTGCACGTGTGGGGCAACCGCGGCCAGCTCGCCGCCGCCCTCGGCAACCTCGTCGAGAACGCCGTCAACTACTCACCCGCCCGCACCCGCGTCGGCATAGCCGCGCGCCGGGTGTCCGCGCCCGGCGGTGGGGGCACCTCCCTGGCTTTCGGCACTGGGGGACTGATCGAGATCGCCGTGACCGACCAGGGCATCGGTATCTCCGACAAGGACAAGGAGCGCATCTTCGAGCGCTTCTACCGCGTCGACCCGGCCCGCTCCCGTGCCACGGGCGGTACCGGCCTGGGTCTCGCGATCGTCAAGCATGTGGCCGCCTCGCACGGCGGGGAGGTCACGGTGTGGAGTTCCGAGGGTCAGGGCTCCACTTTCACCCTGCGGCTGCCGGAGGCGGGTGCGGCCCGCGACCGCGCGACCGACCATCCGTCCGACCTCGATGACGAGGACGGCCGACCCGACGGGACGACCACCGTCTCTTCCCCGTTCGAACCGCTTCCCGCCCCGGAGGTCCTTCAGTGACCCGAGTGCTCGTCGTCGAGGACGAGGAGTCCTTCTCCGACGCCCTGTCCTACATGCTCCGGAAGGAGGGCTTCGAGGTCGCCATCGCGACCACCGGGCCCGACGGCCTCGACGAGTTCGAGCGCAACGGCGCCGATCTCGTCCTTCTCGACCTGATGCTGCCCGGCCTGCCGGGTACGGAGGTCTGCCGCCAGTTGCGCGGCCGTTCCAATGTCCCGGTGATCATGGTGACCGCCAAGGACAGCGAGATCGACAAGGTGGTCGGGCTGGAGATAGGGGCCGACGACTACGTCACCAAGCCGTTCTCCTCCCGTGAGCTGGTCGCCCGTATACGGGCCGTCCTGCGCCGCCGCGGCGAGCCGGAGGAGGTGGCCCCCGCCGCGCTGGAGGCCGGCCCGGTCCGCATGGACGTCGACCGCCATGTGGTCACGGTGTCCGGCGCGAAGGTCGACCTGCCGCTGAAGGAGTTCGACCTGCTGGAGATGCTGCTGCGCAACGCGGGTCGTGTCCTGACCCGTATGCAGCTCATCGACCGGGTGTGGGGTGCCGACTACGTGGGCGACACCAAGACCCTCGACGTCCACGTCAAGCGTCTGCGCGCGAAGATCGAGCCGGATCCGGGCGCCCCGCGCTACCTCGTGACGGTCCGTGGTCTCGGCTACAAGTTCGAGCCGTAGGCCGAAGCCGGTCCGGTCGCGCGCAGGGCCCGACGGCCCCTGCGCGCGCGTACGGCGGGCACGACCACAGGGCGGCACCCCTCCGAGGGGTGCCGCCCTGCGCGCGTATGTGAGGGGCCCGTGTCGCGGCCCCCGGCGTCAGTGCCCGGCGGTGGCCGTCGGCGACGCCTTGCTTCCGGTCGCCGTCGCCGTCGGCGACGCGGGGACGGTCGGCGACGGGACGTTGGCCGGCCCCCACTCGGCGAAGTAGCTCTCGGCCGGGACGACGAACGCCCGCAGGCTGACGTCACCGGTGTTGCTGAAGGAGAAGGCCACCTTCTGGGCGTTGCCGTCCTTGAGAGCCGCGCCCGGGTTGCTCAGCACGGCGGAGGCGTTGCCCTTGCCGCCGATGATCACGGAGCCTTCGGCCGGGACGGTCACCTTGCCCGTGCCCGTGGCGGGCTTGAGGTCGGCGGTGCCGACGCCCTCGACGTTGATCGAGTCCAGGGTCTGGGCGGTGCGCCCGCTGTTGAAGACGGTCGCCGCGATCGCGGCCGGGCCGCTGGACTTCTGGTCGGGCTGGGTGACGACGACCGCGTTCTGGATCTTGATGTCGCCGACGGCGGTCGCCGCGTGGTCCGGCTTGACTCCCAGCGTCTGCGCGTCGTTGCCGGCACCACATGCGGCGAGCGAGGCGATCGAGAACGCGATGGCGGCGGCGGCGAGGGCGCCGCGTCGAAGGCTGCTGCTCACGGCGGCGGCAACTCCTTGAACGTGGGCGGAGCAGGACGACTCCCTGATAAAGCCGCCCTAAGTGTCTGTCAGCGGCCATAGGTTACCGAGCCGTCTGCGGGCCGCCGCACCCGACCCTCCCCCAAGCTCGCGACTTCGCTCGCGCAGGGGGGCACCTCCGCCTGAGTGCCCGTGCCCGTCCGGGGCGCTCCAGGTCCCGCCGTCGTGCGCGTTCGCGCCTCGGGTTCACAGTTCCCCCGCGTCTCATCAGCCTCATTGACCTTGATGCAGTTCCCGCATTCACATAAGTGTCCTGAGTAGTCTCGGCGGGGGATTTCGGTAAGGAATACGAGGCGTTGCGGAAATCGATCAACGACGTAACAACGGCGGATCACCGTACGTCTTGATCAATTCCGGATTCCTGCCGTGCTCGGCTCCGGACACCGAACGGAGTAGTGGAAGACGAGCGGCCGCAGCCGGACAAATCTGGACGTTCAGGCCCTCGCCAAGTGTCTGCGATGTGTGTAACGTACGCGTTTCACTTCGCCCGCAGAGCGGCTCCGACCTGCGAATACCGCCTTCCGTTCACCCCTCGAAGCACGCCCGTGTTGCGGTTGTCAAGCCCCGAGATATGCCCTGACCTGCGAAAACGCCATTCATGAGACGCGGTTTCCGTGTTACCCTGGATAGCCACGGAAGGGGTACCTGTCACATGACGTTCAAGGTTGGCGACACCGTGGTCTATCCCCATCACGGGGCCGCGCTGATCGAAGCCATCGAAACTCGTCAGATCAAAGGCGTGGACAAGACCTACTTGGTGCTGAAGGTCGCCCAGGGCGACCTGACAGTGCGTGTGCCAGCGGACAATGCGGAGTTCGTCGGCGTGCGTGATGTGGTCGGTCAGGACGGGCTGGACCGGGTCTTCGAGGTGCTGCGTGCGCCGTACGCCGAGGAGCCCACGAACTGGTCGCGTCGTTACAAGGCAAACCTGGAGAAGCTCGCCTCCGGCGACGTCATCAAGGTGGCGGAAGTCGTGCGCGACCTGTGGCGTCGTGAGCGCGAGCGCGGACTGTCCGCGGGTGAGAAGCGGATGCTCGCCAAGGCGCGGCAGATCCTGGTGAGCGAGCTCGCCCTCGCGGAGAACACGAACGAGGACAAGGCCGAGGCTCTGCTCGACGAGGTTCTCGCGTCCTGACGCCCATACCGCTCCGCTCGCTTTCCAACCTGGAGCGCGGTGGACGGGACCGGTGCACGCTGCACCTGTGTACATGCCGTGGTGCCCGATGACGAAACAGTTGTCGCCGGGCGCTGCGGCATGTTCGTACCCGCGCGCCACGCACGACGTGAGGTCCCCGAGGAGCGAAGGCCTGCCCGAGCGCCGTATGCCGGCGATCACCCCCATGCTCGGCGTGCCGGGCCAGGGCGGCTGCCTCGGCCAGAAGTCACGGAAGGGTCTCCGAACAAGGCGTCGCGCCCGGCACCCTGTGTGCCATACCCATCCCTGCCGAGCACACAAACCTGACAGGAACCGATGTCTGACGATTCACGTCCGTCGCCCAGCGGCGCTCCCCCTCAAGCTCTCGGCTCCGCTCGAGCAGGGGAGACCCCCGTCGCCGCCGTGATTCCGGCCGCCGGCCGAGGCGTACGCCTCGGTCCGGGCGCCCCCAAGGCGCTCCGCACGCTGAACGGCACCCCCATGCTCATCCACGCGGTGCGCGCCATGGCCGCATCCCGAGGTGTCTCCCTGGTGATCGTCGTCGCGCCGCCCGACGGGACCGCCGAGGTCAAGTCGCTGCTCGACACCCACGCACTGCCCGAGAGGACGGACTTCCTCGTCGTCCCCGGCGGACATACGCGCCAGGAGTCCGTGAAGCTCGGCCTCGACGCGCTACCGCCCGAGTACGGGACCGTCCTCGTCCACGACGCGGCCCGCCCGCTCGTTCCGGTGGACACGGTGGACGCGGTGATCGAGGCGGTACGGGAGGGGGCTTCGGCCGTCGTCCCGGCACTGCCGCTCGCGGACACGGTGAAGGAGGTCGGGCCGGCCGTGCCCGGCGAGCCGGAACCGGTGGTCGCGACGCCGGACCGCGCCAGGCTGCGCGCGGTGCAGACCCCGCAGGGCTTCGACCGTGCGACGCTGATCCGGGCCCACGAGACGGTGACGGACGACGTCACGGACGACGCGAGCATGGTGGAGCGGCTGGGGCTGCGGGTCGTGGTGGTACCGGGCCACGAGGAGGCCTTCAAGGTCACCCGGCCCCTGGATCTGGTCCTCGCGGAGGCGGTCCTGGCGCGCAGGAGGCTGAACGATGGCTTCTGACGCATCCGATTTCCGGCTGTCGCCGGGTGGCCCCCTGCTGCCCCAGGTGGGCATCGGCACCGACATCCACGCCTTCGAGGAGGGCCGGGAACTGTGGTGCGCCGGTCTGAAGTGGGAGGGCGAGGGGCCGGGTCTGGCGGGCCACTCGGACGCGGACGTGGTCGCACACGCCGCGTGCAACGCACTGTTCTCGGCGGCCGGCCTTGGCGACCTGGGACAGCACTTCGGCACGGGCCGGCCCGAGTGGTCGGGGGCGTCGGGCGTCACGCTCCTGACGGAGGCGGCGCGGATCGTGCAGGAGGCGGGCTTCCGGATCGGGAACATCGCCGTGCAGGTCGTCGGAGCCCGGCCCAAGATCGGCAAGCGCCGTGAGGAGGCGCAGAAGATCCTGTCCGAGGCCGCGGGGGCGCCGGTGTCCGTGTCCGGCGCGACGACGGACGGCCTCGGCTTCCCCGGACGTGACGAAGGACTGATGGCTATCGCCACGGCGCTCGTGGTGCGGGTGGGCTGAGAGCGTGCGAGGGTACCCGGGGAGTGACCAGTACCCAGGCCCCGGAGGTGCCCATGCCCGCCGCCGTACTGTCCGACCGGCTCAAGAACCTGCTCGACAGCCCCGTCTTCATCGTGGTCGGGACGATCCAGCCCGATGGCAGCCCTCAGCTCTCCCCGGTGTGGGTCAAGCGGGACGGTGACCAGATCGTCTTCTCCACCACCGCCGACCGGCGCAAGAAGCTGAACCTGGACCGCGACCCCCGGGTGAGCGTCGTGGTCCAGGACCCGCGGTCGCCGTACGAGTACGCGGAGATCCGGGGGAGGGCGGAACTGACGACGGAGGACGCCCGGGAACTCATCGACGAGCTGTCACTGAAGTACACCGGCAAGAAGTACGCCGAATTCAACCCGGAGTCGGTGCACGACGCGCAGCGGGTGGTGGTGAGGATCGTTCCCTGGAAGGTGACCGGCCGTCTCTGAGCGCCGCCGCCCTTCCTCCGGCGGAGTCGTCGTCCTGCCACGTCACGAATGCGCGACCCTGGGCCGGGAAGGGGCGCGAGGCACTCCCCGTGGCCCACTACCCTGGACACGTGACTATTCGCCTGTACGACACCAGCGCCCGGCAGATCCGCGACTTCACCCCGCTCAAGCCGGGTTGTGTCTCGATCTACCTGTGTGGTGCCACCGTGCAGGCCGCACCGCACATCGGGCACATCCGCTCGGGCCTCAACTTCGACATCATGCGCCGCTGGTTCGCCTACCGCGGCTATGACGTCACGTTCGTCCGGAACGTGACGGACATCGACGACAAGATCATCGCCAAGTCCGCCGACCAGGGCCGACCTTGGTGGGCGATCGGGTACGAGAACGAGCGCGCCTTCAACACGGGCTACGCGGTGCTCGGCTGCCTGCCGCCGACCTACGAGCCGCGGGCCACCGGGCACATCACCGAGATGGTCGAGATGATGCGCACGCTCATCGAGCGTGGGCACGCCTACGAGGCCGACGGGAACGTGTACTTCGACGTGCGCTCCTACCCCGGGTACCTCCAGCTTTCCAACCAGGAACTGGAGAACCTTCAGCAGCCCTCCGGCGCAGGGGAGACGGGCAAGCGGGACCCGCGCGACTTCGCGATGTGGAAGGCCGCCAAGCCCGGTGAGCCGACCTGGGAGACGCCGTGGGGGCGGGGGCGTCCGGGGTGGCACCTGGAGTGCTCCGCCATGGCGCACAAGTACCTGGGCTCCGCCTTCGACATCCATGGCGGCGGGCTCGACCTGGTCTTCCCGCACCACGAGAACGAGATCGCCCAGGCCAAGGCGTTCGGCGACGAGTTCGCCCGGTACTGGGTGCACAACGCCTGGGTCACCATGAGCGGCGAGAAGATGTCGAAGTCCCTCGGCAACTCGGTGCTCGTCTCCGAGATGGTCAAGCAGTGGCGGCCCATCGTGCTGCGCTACTACCTCGGCACCCCGCACTACCGCTCCATGATCGAGTACAGCGAGGAGGCGCTGCGCGAGGCCGAGTCCGCGTTCGATCGCATCGAGGGCTTCGTGCAGCGTGTCGTCGAGATGGCCGGCGGGGTCGTCGAGCCCGCCGACGAGGTGCCGCCCGCCTTCGCCGAGGCGATGGACGACGACCTGGGCGTGCCGCAGGCACTCGCCGTGGTGCACACCACCGTCCGGCAGGGCAACAGCGCGCTGGCCGCCGACGACAAGGAGGCCGCCGTGGCCCGGCTCGCCGAGGTGCGTGCCATGCTCGGTGTCCTCGGCCTCGACCCGCTCGACGCGCAGTGGGCCGACGGGAACGACCGAGGCGAGGAGCTGCACGCGGTCGTCGACACCCTCGTGGGCCTCGTGCTCGAGCAGCGCGAAGCCGCCCGTGCCCGCAAGGACTGGGCCACCGCGGACGCCATCCGCGACCAGCTCGGCCAGTCCGGGCTCGTCATCGAGGACAGCCCGCAGGGCCCTCGCTGGACGCTCGGCCCACGCTGAGCCGCTCGCCGATCCGGTGATCGATTGTGCCGCCCGGCCCTCCGGGCGGCACACTGCATAGACACGTACATACGAACGCTTCGACAGACAGGTAGGTCATGGCCGCGAACAACCGCCGCATGTCCGGCAAGAAGGGCGCGCAGGTCGGCAGCGGCGGCCAGCGGCGCCGGGGCCTTGAGGGCAAGGGGCCGACTCCGCCCGCCGAGATGCGCAAGGGGCACGCCAAGCAGCGCGCCGCCCAGGCGAAGGTGCGCCGCGCGCAGGGGCGCCCCCAGCGTCGTACGGGCGGAAAGGCGTCGTCCGAGCTGGTCGTCGGGCGCAACCCGGTCGTCGAGGCGCTTCGCGAGGGGGTGCCCGCCTCCACGCTCTACGTCCAGCAGTTCATCGACAACGACGAGCGGGTGCGCGAGGCGCTGCAGCTCGCCGCGGAGCGCGGCGGCATCAACCTCATGGAGGCCCCGCGCCCCGAGCTCGACCGCATGACGAACGGGCTGAACCACCAGGGTCTCGTCCTCCAGGTCCCGCCGTACGAGTACGCGCACCCGGAGGACCTCGCCTCGGCCGCCTACGACGAGGGTGAGGACCCGCTGATCGTCGCCCTCGACGGGGTGACCGACCCACGGAACCTGGGCGCCGTGGTCCGTTCCGTCTCCGCCTTCGGCGGGCACGGGGTCGTCGTCCCCGAGCGGCGCGCGGCCGGGATGACCGCCGGCGCGTGGAAGACGTCCGCCGGTACGGCCGCCCGTACGCCCGTCGCGCGCGCCACCAACCTCACGCGCGCCCTGGAGGCATACAAGAAGGCCGGGATCACGGTCGTCGGTCTGGCGGCCGACGGAGAGGCCGAACTCGGCGCGCTGGAGTCCCTGGGCGGCCCGGTCGTCATCGTCGTCGGCAGCGAGGGCAAGGGGCTGTCGCGGCTCGTCGGAGAGACGTGCGACGTCCGGGTCCGCATTCCGATGCCGGGTGGCGCGGAGTCGCTCAATGCCGGTGTGGCGGCGGGGATCGTGCTGTACGAGGCGGCTCGCAGGCGCGCGTGACATCGACCGTCGTGAGGGGCTGAACGCACGTTCAGCCCCTCACCCGTACGGAGTAATCCGGTCGTTCGGAACAGGTTTGACGGGGTCCGGACAGATCCACGCGGTCAAGGCAGTGTCCTAACCACACGTCACTCGGTTAGATGAGTGTGGAGACCAGAACACCCCGCACACCCACGGGGGACCGATCGTCGGGATTCGACGACACTCCCGTGCTGAGCATGGTGAAGGTGCCGAGCGATCCGGCGCAGGTCATCGTCAATCACGCCAGCTTTCGCGTGCAGTTGGGCGCGGCGGCGCGGCGCGCCCAGCCCCGGCGGGTCGTATGGCAGGCCACCGCCCCTCAGGCCGTCGCGCACATGCCCCACCCCGCCACGGCGGGCAGAGCCGACACGTCCGGTGGGGCTGGGCCTCGCCGTCGGCCGGTCGTCTGGAGCGGGAGGTCGGCGCCCGACGACCTCGGCGCCCACCGGCTGCTGCAGGCCGTGCGGAGCACGAGCGTGGGCCACGGCGAGGAACCGGCCGTCGGTGCGGGTGCGACCCGGGTCATCCCGCGCGTCGGCGGTCTGCCGAGGGCCGACGGCTACGACGACCTGACCGCACAGACCGTCCCGACGCCGACCGTCGGCGGCGGGCGCGGCCACGACTACGGCCAGACCCGGCTGCTGCCGCACGTGCGCGGCGCCGGCAGCACCTACGACGGGCCCGCTCACGACGGCACCTACGGCGAATCCGCCTACAAGGGTGGGGAGTTCACGCGCGAGGACAGGCCCGCGGGGCGACCCCCGACCAGGCGGCACGCCGGCGACCAGGTGCGGCATGCCTATTACCCCGGCCGCCGTATGAACCTCGGCGTGGTGCTGCTGCCCCTCCGCATCGTCCTCGGCTCCATCTCCGCCTACGCCGGTATGGGCAAGCTCTGCGACCCGGTCTACTTCGACGGCGGCAAACGGGGCTCCATGGTCAGGTGGCTCAACACGCTGCACCCCTGGGAAACCGCCGAGCCGCTGCGGCAGTTCGCGCTCCAGCACCCGGTCGGCACCGGGCTGGCCGTGGCCTTCCTCCAGGTGATCGTGGGCGTGCTCACGGTCCTCGGCCTGTGGCAGCGCGTCGCGGCCGTGACCGGGGCGGTGCTCTCGGCCGCGCTGCTCGTCACCGTGAGCTGGAAGACGGCTCCCACGTACGACGCGCCCGACATCATGTATCTCGCGGCCTGGTCGCCGCTGATCATCGCCGGGGCGCCGGTGTACTCCGTGGACGGACGCCTCGCGGGCGGCGCGTGGCGCCGGCTCGGGCCGCGGTCGGGTATCTGGGAGCTGCGGCAGTACGTGCTGCGCCGGGGCGCGCTGCTGACGGCTCTCGTGACCGGACTGACGCTGCTGGTCGGGTCGTTGCTCGGCGGGGCGGTGCGGGACGCGAACCGCGTGGTCGTACCCGGTCCCGGCGAGGCGCCGCGCAACGAACTCCCGGGTGTGCCGTTGCCCGAGACGCCGGGCGACCCGCAGGACAAGGCGCGCCCCTCGGCCTCACGGCCGCCCACGACACGGGGCACGACGTCGTCGCCGTCGGGCGCGGCCACGACACGAGGGACGACCGGTACGACCGGTGGGACGGGTGCCCCCGGCGCGACGGGTGCGACGGGTGCGACGGGCGCTGCCAGGGGCGGACGGCCGAGCCAGACCCAGGGCACGGTGGGCCAGGCCCCGCAGCGGCACTCGACGCCGGCGCAGCAGGCGCCGAGCACCAGCGCGGGCCCGTCGTCCTCCGGCGGTGGCGGCACGGCCGGCCCGACGGGCGGCTCGGGCGGCAGCAGCGGGGGCGGCGGGAGCAGCGGGGGCAACGGCTCCGGAGGCCCGGACCGTCTGGTGGGCGGGCTGCTGGGGTAGTCCGCGAGGGGCAATGAGCTGATCACGAGTCTCTGAAGCCGTCCGTGCTCACTCGGTGTCCTCGGCGAGGATGCGGTAGACGGTGGCGACAGAGGGCCGCTGGCCCTTGTTCTTGCCAGAGGTGATGATCAGCTTCTGGGCGATCTGCGGTACGGGCACGTCGTTGGCCCGCAGGCTGCGGGCGTAGTCGGCCATGTCGTCGTCGACGAACACCCCTTGGAGGGGGCCGGTGAGGAGTTCGAGCTGGATGTCGTGGTGGCGCAGGTCCTCGGCGATGGCCAGGAGCTCGGCGGCGCCACGTCCCAGACGCTTCATCTCGTGCACCGTGAAGATCACCCGCTGGCGCGGGACGGCCTTCTTGATGGTGCGCGCGAAGTCCATGGCTTTGACGAACTCCGGCCGCACCTTGACCCGAGTGCTGATCTTCTCGGAGAACGCCGGGTCGCACCCGGCCTCGGCGAGCGCGTTGAGCCGGCTCTGGAGCTCCTGCTGGGCGGTGCTGCACCTCGCGTAGCCCACACCCTGGTGGGTTTCGTCGCGGCTTCGGGTAGGGCGGCCTCGATGGCGGGGCCCATTGGCCCCGGTGGTGCAGGGTGACGGGCCGAGGTGCTCAGGGCTTCAAGATCAACTCATTGCCCCTTTGACCCGTATCTCGGCGATACCCGTCAACGCCCCAGCGCCGCCAGTTCCCTGGCCGCCTCCGTGAGATCCTTCGCGGTGTCGATGGCCCGCCAGTACGCCCCCTGGGGGATCGGGAAGCCGGCCAGACGGCGTTCCCGGGCCAGATGGGGGAACGTCGTGCGTTCGTGGTCGCCACGCTCGGGGAGCAGCTTGGCGAACTCGGCGGAGAACACGTAGACGCCCGCGTTGACCTCGTACGGCATCGGCGGGGCCTCGATGAAGTCGGTGACGTGGCCGAAGCCGTCCGTCCTGACGGCGCCCCACGGGATGCGCGGGCGCGCCAGCGCGAGCGTGGCGACCGCGTCGCGCTCGGTGTGGAAGTCGGCCAGGTCGCGCAGCGAGAACCGGGTCCAGATGTCGCCGTTCGTCGCGTACCAGGGCTTGTCCGGGTGGGGAAGGTGCTCGGCGGCGTACCGCAGGCCGCCGCCGCGGCCGAGCGGCTCCGCCTCGACGACCGTGGTGACACGGACGGGCAGGTCGGTCGAGTCCAGCCAGTTCTGCAGGACCTCGGCGAGATGGCCGCAGGAGACCACCACGTCCGTGACGCCCTCTTCGGCGAGCCAGGCGAGCTGGTGGCCGATGATCGGGGTCCCGGTGCCCGGGATCTCCACCATCGGCTTGGGCCGGTCGTCGGTGTACGGACGCAGCCGTGAGCCCTGGCCGCCGGCCAGGATGACGGCTTGGACGGGGCGCGAGGCGGCGTGCGGGTCGGTCATGACCCGAACTTTACGTCGCGCCTCATCCGCCGTTCCGGGCGGTGGGCCGTTCCCCGGGGCAGACCGACGTGCGCGGGGGACGCGACGCCGGCCGGCGCCGGGTTCTCGGGGTTGTGCGGGTCTCAGCCCTGCTGCGCCGCCACACCCGAGGCGAAGGACGTGTCGCAGGCCGGGCGGGCGTAGGACTGGGCGCGCGTGGAACCGTAGACACGGACCGCGGCCCGGCCCAGGGTGCGGGCGATGGACGCGCAGTGCCTGGCCAGCGATGGCCGGCCGTTGACCGCCTGCTGGAGATGGGTGAGTGCGACGCCCGGGTTCTGCTCCTGGAGTTCCAGCAGGAGCCTGTCGCGCAGCACGTCCTGCGGGGTGCGGGAGGAGGCGTGCGTGGCGACATCCGCCGAGGAAGCTTCCGAGGCGGCGAGCACCGAATTCGAGGGGCTCCCCGACCAGTTGACGCGGGTGACCGCCAGGGTTCCGGACAGCACCAGGACGACGGGGAGAACAAGGGCGAGGGTGCGGCCGACCCGGTGGGCGGGGCCGCGGCCGCGCCGTGCCGGGGGAGTAGTGGAGTGCTTCACGCGAGTGAGAGTAGCGCCACGTAGTGATTTGGCGACATTTAGTCACCGGTTCGAGGGAAGGGAAAGCCGTGATTTCGGGGTAGTGGGTTGACGTACGCCATCGAAATGCCCTTGTTCGCCGGGATGTTCGTCGGCTGTCGACAGCGAAGAGGGTCCCGTGGCAGGCCACGGGACCCTCTTCGTCCAATCTCGGTGGGATGCCGGTGGACCGGCCTCAGTCGGAGAGGCGCTCGCCCGTCGACGACGAGAAGACGTGGGTCTCGCCGGGCTGCGGTACGACGTGCACGGTGGAGCCCTTCTCCGGGACCGCGCGGCTGCTGACGCGGACGACGAGGTCCCTGGGCTCCCCGCCGACCTCGGCGGTGCCGTAGATGTACCCGTCGGCACCCGTCTCCTCGACGACGTTCACGGAGACGGCCAGACCGGCCGGGGCGTCGGCGCTGTCCTTGGACAGGGAGGCGGCGGCGCCGCCGTTGTGCTCCACCACGGTGAAGTGCTCGGGCCGGACGCCGACCGTGACGGTCCGGTCGCCCTTGTCGGAGGCGGCCTTCAGGGCCTCGCGGCTGACCGGCACCACGCTGTTGCCGAACTTCACACCGCCGTCGGTGATCGGGACGTCGACGAGGTTCATGGCCGGGGAGCCGATGAACCCGGCGACGAACAGGTTGGCGGGCTTGTCGTACATGTTCCGCGGGGTGTCGATCTGCTGGAGCAGACCGTCCTTGAGCACGGCCACCCGGTCGCCCATCGTCATGGCCTCGACCTGGTCGTGGGTGACGTAGACGGTGGTGATGCCGAGGCGGCGCTGCAGGGAGGCGATCTGCGTGCGCGTGGAGACGCGGAGCTTGGCGTCGAGGTTGGACAGCGGCTCGTCCATGAGGAACACCTGCGGCTCACGCACGATGGCGCGGCCCATGGCGACACGCTGGCGTTGACCGCCGGAGAGCGCCTTCGGCTTGCGGTCCAGGTACTCGGTGAGGTCGAGGATCTTCGCGGCCTCCTCGACCTTCTTGCGGATCTCCGCCTTCGGTACGCCGGCGATCTTGAGCGCGAAGCCCATGTTGTCGGCGACCGTCATGTGCGGGTAGAGCGCGTAGTTCTGGAACACCATGGCGATGTCCCGGTCCTTGGGCGGCAGGTGCGTGACGTCGCGGTCGCCGATGCGGATGGCGCCGCCGTTCACGTCCTCCAGCCCCGCCAGCATGCGGAGCGAGGTGGACTTGCCGCAGCCGGACGGGCCGACCAGGACGAGGAACTCCCCGTCCTCGATCTCGATGTCGAGCGCGTCGACGGCGGGCTTCTCGGAACCCGGGTAGATCCGGGTCGCCTTGTCGAACGAGACAGTGGCCATGGTGAATGGGCCCCCTTCACCGGCAGGAACGTGCCGGACGATCCGTTGTAAAGGTGGTGTGCCACTACGGGGTTCCGTTGTGGTGTAGTCCACACGAGTGAACTGGTTCAGGACGGTACCTGGCGTCACCTGCGCTGTCAGTAGCGGGGGGACTGTGAACTTCGCGGAAAATTCTCGACGGAGCAGGGCGGAGACCTGGGTACACTGCACGAGCACACAGGGACACGCCTCCTTAGCTCAGCTGGTCAGAGCGCCGCTCTTGTAAAGCGAAGGTCGTCGGTTCGAATCCGACAGGGGGCTCCATTGCTGAACAGCACGAACGCCCCGGCCGAAGATCGGTCCGGGGCGTTCGACATCCACGGGTGACATCGACCCGTGCGGTCACTCACGATCGAGGCGGCGCCCGAGTGGGCGGTCCACGTGGCTGATGACCACGACGAGGCGCGGCAGGCCGCGGAGTTTCGACCGCGAGGCGGCGCTTGTGCGGGCCACGCTCCTGTTCTGGCAGCACGGCTACGAGGGGACGTCCATCTCCGACCTGACCGCCGCCATGGGGATCTCGCCACCGAGCCTGTACGCGGCCTTCGGGGACAAGCGCACCCTGTTCACCGAGGTCGTCCACCGCTACGGCAGTACCTTCGGCACGTTCATGGAGAACGCGCTCGCCCAGGAGAGCGATCCTCGCGCGGGTTTCGCCAGGATGCTGGACGAGGCGGCGGTGTCCTACACCGATCCCGGACACCCGGCAGGCTGCCTGGTGGTCACCGCGGTGACCAACTACTCCCCGCAGACGGCCGACATCGAGCAGGACCTGCGCGCGCAGGATGGCGAACGTACGGTCCTTCGAGGCGAGGCTGAAGGAGGCCAAGGCCCGGGGATCGCTCCCTGAGGGGACGGATGTCCAGGCCTTGGCCGTCTACTTCGCCGCGGTCATTCAGGGCATGTCACAGCAGGCACGGGGCGACCACGGCGGAACTACGGCGGGTGGCCGAGTACGCCATGGCGGTCTGGCCCGAACCGTCCGCCTGAGGCGCCGGCGGACTTGCCGCCTGCCCGGCCGCCGCGAGCCGCGCGAAGGGCGGTGCCGCCGAGCGGCGGTTGCTTCCCGCCTGGTTTCGGCGCCTCGTTACGGGGGAATCGGTGCCCATGGTGTCGTACGGACCCCAGCAGCGGGTGCTCTTTCCGGCGCTGTGTGCAAGCTGGCTGATCCAGACGTTCGTGCACTGGGCTTACCCTCCGCGCCAGGTTCAGCGCCTGCTGCCGGAGGGGCTCGCGGTGGACACCTGCGACGGCCGGGCGTGGGTGAGTCTCACGCCCTTTGTGATGGCCGCTGTGCGTCCACCGGGCTCCCCTGCCGCCCTGCCCAGTTTCGCGGAGACCAATCTGCGCACGTATGTGCGCAGGCGGGACGGCCGGGACGGGCTGTGGTTCCTGTCCATCGAGGTGGCATGCCCGGTGATGCTGGCCGCCCGCGCGATCGGCGCGCCGTACCACCTCGGGCGCCTCGAGTTGTCACGCGACGGTGATGTCGTCACCTACGCCGGTGTCCGGGGGCGTGGCGGGCCGTCGTACCGCGTGTCCGTCCGTCCGGGCGAGCCGCTCCGGCCGGCACCGCGTGATGTGTGGCTGACCTCGCGGTGGCGGGCCTTCACGCGCAGCTGTGGCCTGCTCTGGGAGACGCCTGTCGAGCACGAGCCCTGGGTGCTGAGCACGGCGCACATCGAGGATCTCGACGAGACCCTCACCCGTGCGACCGGGCTGCCGCCGCCGGCCGAGGAGCCACTGGTGCACTTCTCCGACGGGGTGCACAAGGTGCGCCTCGCGGTTTCGCGGCCGGTGCGCCCGCAGGAAACGAGACAGACGCCATGGCGCCGGTGAGGTCGGCTCGGGCGCGGCTCGGGCGCGGGCGGATGATGCGAACCCCCGGCGGAGGCGTGCTGACGCGCCGAGCCGTGCGGCCGGTCCGGGCGCGCTTCGACGGCTGGATCGCCGGTATCGGGACGGCATCCGGAACCCGGCTGGTGCTCGGCCACTGGCATCGCTCGCCGTTCGGGCCGTTCAGCGATGTGATGCTCGAACGGCGCGACGGCCACCGTCTGCTGCTGGCCCCCACGCGGCGGACAGCGGAATTCATCGCCGACACGTACGCCTTCGACGAGGTACGGATCGCACCCGTACGGGTCCGCGTCACCGGCGACTGCTGGACGGTCACCGCGGGCCCGCTGCTCCACCTGCGGTTCACCGTCGGTCGACGCGGCCCCGCGGCGCTGCTGCTGCGGGTGGTACCCGGGGTGCTGGCCGCCAGTGCCTGCTGGACGGTGGTGACGGACCCGCCGGCCCGCCTGCTGCTGGGCGTGCGCACCCGGGGGACGGCCGGTAGCGGACGCCACGAGTGGTACGGCGCACGCGATCTGCGTCGGATCACCGCGGCGACCGCCGTCCTGGAAGGGCGGAATCTCGGCTCCCTCACCGCTGTGCATCCGCCGGTCCGGTTCGGCTTCGGTTCCACGCCCCGCAGGCCCAGCCTCGTACGGGTCACGACGACGGTGAGCGCACCTCGCACGCCCGGCCCTCGACTCCACGGAATCCCGCACACACATGAAGGAGGCTTCGCGATGAACACCTCACCACGCGCGGGCACGTCGTCTCCACGCCGCCCGTCCGCCCGCGGCGCCGAACAGAAGCTGCTCGGTATCTATCTCAACGACCACCTGGCAGGGGCCACCGCGGGTACCCAGCGAGCCGCCCACCTGGCGCGTACCGCCCGCGGCTCCGCCCTCGGCCGGGCCATCGCTCCTGTCGCTGCCGAGATCGCGCAGGACCGGTCCGAGCTGCTGGGCATCATGCGCGACCTGGACGTACCCGTACGTCGCCACAAGGTGTGCGTGGGCTGGGTGGGCGAGAGGCTGGCACGGCTGAAGGGCAACGGCCGCCTCGTACGGCGTTCCCCGCTCAGCACCGTGCTGGAGTTGGAGGCGCTGCGGCTGGGGATCGAGGGCAAGGCGGCCGGATGGCAGACCCTGCGCCGGATCAGTGCCACGGACGAGCGTCTGGACCCGGCGCCGCTCGACAGGCTGCTGGAGCGGGCCCGGCGACAGCAGGACACGGTGGAGGAGTGGCGCACCCGCGAGGCCGAGACGGCACTGCACGCGCCGGAAGTGCCGTAGGGCGTGTTCGCCGAACAGAACGCACGCCCCGGTCGAAGGTCGGTCCGGGGCGTTCGACATCCACGGGTGGCATGAGTTCGACATCCACAAGTGACACCGACTCGCGCGGTCACTCGCGAACGAGGTGGTCGCGCACCTTGCGAGCAATCAGCAGGTTGCCGTGAGAGGAGAGATACGTCATGGCCGGGGCGGCCCGCGACTGTGCCGTGTCGAGAGCGCTCCTACGGCCTCGGACGCGCCGCCCGGGGCCGCCTGTGGCGCGGGCGTCCGACGCGGCTCCCGGCGCCCGCTCCGACCCGGTGGCGTCGAGCCGTGCAACGTCGTTGCCGACGCCGTTGTGCGGACCCCTTCACCCACGTGGTTCATCCGAGTCGCGCACTCTCCGCAGCCGGAACAAGATCGAGGAACGCTGACGTCGCGTCACCTGCGGTCGGCGTCGGCCTCCGCTCGGTGAAGGAGATGTGCCCTCAATGACCACAACATCTGAACGTGTTTCAGAACCGAAGACGCGGAAGGTGACGAAACGAGTCTCCCAGTCCGTCTTCGACGGCTCCCGCCTCCGTGTCGTCCTGCTGGTGGACGTCTACGACGGAGCCCAGCCGGAGTTCCTGAAGGCGTACGAAAAACTGTGCAGCCAGGTCGCCTCCGTCCCCGGACACGTCAGCGACCAGCTCTGTCAGTCGATCGACAACCCCTCCCAATGGCTCATCACCAGTGAGTGGGAGAGCGCTCCTCCCTTCCTCGCCTGGGTGAACAGCGAAGAGCACGTCCAGATGGTGCGACCGCTGCACAGCTGTGTCCGCAGCACCCGGTCGCTGCGCTTCCACATCCTCCGCGAGACCGGCGTCGGAGCGCCGGCCGCGTCCGAGGGCAGGCGACTGCAGACGGATCCCCGGATCGGCAACGGTGTGAACCGCCACGCGATCACCTTCACGGTCAAGCCGGGCAGTGAGCAGACCGTCGCCAAGATCCTCGCCGACTACGCCCCGCCCAAGGCGCGGGTCGACGAGACCACACGGCTGTGCCGGACCTCCCTGTTCATGCACGGCAACCGGGTCGTGCGGGCCATCGAGGTGGAGGGCGACCTGCTCGAGGCGCTGCGCCACGTGGCCCAGCAGCCCGAGGTGCGGGCCGTCGAGCAGGCCATCAACCCGCACCTGGAGGAGGAGCGCGACTTCAACGACCCCGAGGCCGCTCGGATCTTCTTCACCCGGGCGGCGCTTCCCGCCGTGCACCATGTGACGTCGGACCAGGAGTGCCCCGAGGCCGAGCGGCACGCGCTGCACTACCCGGCCCGCCCGGGCCACGGCATGGAGCTGGCCCGGCTGCTCGCCCAACAGGACGAGGCGCAGGCGGACGACCCGGACAGCCCGGTCTGCAGCAGCACGATCTTCCAGCGCGACGACATCGTGGTGCGGCTGATCGACGTACGCGGCGGCCTCGACGCCGATCCCGTGCTGACCCTGGGCCTCCGCGACGCCGAGCAGGCCGCCGAGCTCGCGGCCCTTCTCGACGGTGACGCCGCCGGCCTGGACGTGTCCGCGCTGAAGAGCGGCGACCTCGTGCGCTTCCTCGGGTTCGCCCACATGGACCTCGTCACCGACCGCCACGCGGCCGAGGCCTGACCGGCCCACGCCGGCCCGCCCTCATGCCGGCGCAGCACACCACCGGAGGAATGACGTGATCAAACCCCGTCCCAGAATCGTGGATCTCAGCGAGACCGACCCCAACCGCAGGCGCGGAGGCGATCTGCGCGCCATGCTCACCCCGGCCACGGTCGGGTCCACCAGCGGTTTCATGGGCGTGGCCATCGTGCAGCCCGGCGACCGCATCGGCGAGCACTATCACCCGTACTCCGAGGAGTTCGTCTACGTCATCTGCGGGCAACTGGAGGTGGACCTGGACGGCGACCCCCACCCGTTGCGGCCCGAGCAGGGGCTCATGATCCCCGCCTATATGCGCCACCGCTTCCGCAACGTCGGTGATGTGGAGGCCCGCCTCGTCTTCCATCTGGGCCCGCTCGCCCCGCGCCCGCAGCTCGGGCATGTCGACACGGAGGAGGACGACGCCGTCGCGGTCGGCGCCACGGAGGGAGCCGGGGCGGGCGGTGTCCGGTCGGCCGACAGAGACCAGGTCCGTTCATGACCCGGCGCGTGGCGGTCACCGGGATAGGGATCGTGGCCCCGGGTGGGATCGGCGTGCCCGCGTTCTGGGAGCTGCTGGCGGCCGGCCGTACCGCGACGCGTGGCATCACGTTCTTCGACCCGGCCGGCCTGCGCTCACGGATCGCCGCCGAGTGCGACTTCGACCCGGCGGCTTACGGACTGGATCCGGAGGACGTCGAACGCGCCGACCGGTACATCCAGTTCGCACTGGTCGCCGGTGGGGAAGCCGTCCGGGACGCCGGGCTCGACCTGGCCAGGGAGAACCCCTGGCGGGTCGGGGTCTCCCTGGGGACCGCGGTCGGCGGCACCACCCGTCTGGAGCACGACTACGTCCAGGTCAGCAACCGCGGGCAGCGCTGGGACGTGGACCACCGCGAGGCGGACCCGCATCTGCACCGCGCGTTCTCGCCCAGCACGCTCGCCTCGATGGTGGCGGAACGCTTCGGGGCCCGCGGGCCGGTGCAGACCGTCTCCACGGGCTGCACCTCGGGCCTCGACGCGGTCGGATACGCCTTCCACACCATCGAGGAGGGCAGGGCCGACGTCTGTGTGGCCGGGGCGTCGGACTCGCCGATCTCCCCGATCACCATGGCTTGCTTCGACGCGATCAAGGCCACGTCCCCGAACAACGACGACCCGGCGCACGCCTCCCGTCCCTTCGACGCCGACCGTGACGGGTTCGTCATGGGCGAGGGCGGCGCGGTGCTGGTCCTGGAGGAGCTGGAGCACGCGCGGGCCCGTGGCGCGCACGTGTACTGCGAGCTGGGCGGCTACGCCACCTTCGGCAACGCCTACCACATGACCGGTCTGACCAAGGAAGGCCTGGAGATGGCCCGGGCGATCGACGTCGCCCTGGACCACGCCCGCCTCGACGGCTCGGCGATCGACTACGTCAACGCCCACGGCTCGGGCACCCGGCAGAACGACCGTCACGAGACGGCCGCGGTGAAGCGGGCTTTGGGCCACCACGCCTACGACACGCCCATGAGCTCCATCAAATCCATGGTGGGCCACTCCCTCGGGGCGATCGGGGCCATCGAGGTCGTGGCCTGTGTGCTGGCCCTGGCCCACCAGGTCGTACCGCCGACCGCGAACTACGAGACCCCCGACCCCGAATGCGACCTGGACTACGTGCCACGCACAGCCCGCGAGCGGAGACTGAACAGTGTCCTCTCCGTGGGCAGCGGGTTCGGCGGATTCCAGTCCGCGGTGGTCCTGACCCGGCCGAGGGAGAGGACACGATGAACGCACCGCACGTTCGGCGCGCCGCCGTCACCGGAATTGGCGTCGTCGCGCCCAACGGAACGAGCACCGACGCCTTCTGGAAGTCCACCCAGGAAGGTATGAGCGTCCTGGACCGCGTCACCCGCGAGGGGTGCGAGCACCTGCCGCTGCGGGTGGCCGGCGAGGTCCGCTCCTTCGACCCGTCGGCAGCCGTCGAGGAGCGCTACCTGGTCCAGACCGACCGGTTCACGCACTTCGCGATGGCCGCCGCCGATCTCGCTCTGGCGGACGCCCGGCTCGGCCAGGCAGACACCGACGCCGCGCCGTTCTCCCTGGGCGTGGTCACCGCGGCCGGATCCGGTGGCGGTGAGTTCGGACAGCGCGAGCTGCAGCGGCTGTGGGGGAAGGGAAGCCGGTTCGTCGGCCCGTACCAGTCCATCGCCTGGTTCTACGCGGCCAGCACCGGTCAGATCTCGATACGCCGCGGGTTCAAGGGGCCCTGTTCGGTCGTCGCCGCCGACGAGGCGGGAGGCCTGGACGCCCTGGCGCACGCCGCGCGGGCCGTGATGCGGGGCACCGACGCGATCGTGGTCGGCTCGACCGAGGCGCCGCTGGCCCCCTACTCGGTGGTCTGCCAGCTCGGCTACGAGGAGCTGAGCTGCGCCGATGACCCGGCGCGGGCCTACCGCCCCTTCACCGAGGACGCCTGCGGGTTCGTGCCCGCCGAAGGCGGCGCCATGCTCGTCGTGGAGGAGGAGAACACGGCACGCGAACGGGGCGCTCAGGTCCGGGCCTTCATCGCCGGACACGCGGCGACGTTCACCGGGGCCTCCCGCTGGGAGCTGTCCCGGGAGGGGCTCGCCCAGGCGATGCGCGCAGCCCTGGACGAGGCCGGCTGCGCACCCGAGGAGGTCGACGTCGTCTTCGCCGACGCCCTCGGTGTACCGGAGGCGGACCGTGCCGAGGCGCTGGCGATCGCCGACGCCCTGGGCGCCCACGGCGGACGCGTACCGGTCACGGCGCCCAAGACGGGAATCGGCCGCGGCTACTGCGCCGCGCCCGTACTGGACGTCGCGGCGGCGGTGCTCGCGATGGAGCACGGCCTGATCCCGCCCACCCCCAACGTCTTCGACACCTGCCATGACCTCGACCTGGTGACCGTCCGTGCCCGCGCCGCCGAGCCGCGCACGGCGCTGGTACTCAGCCGGGGACTCATGGGATCGAACTCGGCGCTCGTGCTGCGGCTCGCCCCGTAGGCGAACGACCGAACCAAGCGACGCCTCGTAGCGAGGCCGTCCTGGAGCAAAGGAGAGGAACCGCATGAGTGCCCACATCACCGTGGAAGAACTCGCCGAGCTGATGAAGAAGGCCGCCGGCGTCACCGTGGCCCCGCAGGACCTCCAGCAGCAGTACGACTCCGCCTTCGACTCGCTCGGCATCGACTCGCTGGGCCTGCTCGGCATCGTGGGCGAACTGGAGAACCGGCACGACACTCCGATGCCGCCCGACGCGGAGCGTTGCAAGACCCCCCGGCAGTTCCTCGACCTCGTCAACAGCACCCTGATGGCAGGAGCCTGACATGGCCGGACACACGGAGAACGAGATCACCATCGCCGCACCGCTGGATCTCGTCTGGGACATGACCAATGACCTGGAGAACTGGCCGCAGCTCTTCAGCGAGTACGCGGCCGTCGAGGTCCTGTCCCGGGAGGGCAACCGGACGACCTTCCGGCTGACCATGCACCCCGACGAGAAGGGCACGGTGTGGAGTTGGGTCTCGGAGCGGGAGACGGACCGCGCCGCGCTCAGCGTCAAGGCCCGCCGCGTCGAGCCGGGTCCCTTCGCGTACATGAACATCCGGTGGCGGTACGAGGAGGTGACCGAAGGCACCCGGATGGTGTGGTCGCAGGACTTCGAGATGAGGCCGGACGCACCGGTCGACGACGCCTGGATGACCGACAACATCAACCGTAACTCGAAGATCCAGATGGCCCTCATCCGGGACCGCATCGAGAAGGTGGCGGCCGAGCACCGGCCGGCGCACGCCCTGGCCGACTGACCCGGACGGAGAACAGGCCGATGTACCAAGAGTTGATCGTCGCCCGTATGGCCCCGGGCTCGGCCCCGGACATCGCCAAGGTGTTCGCGGAATCCGACCGGGGAGAGCTGCCCCACCTCGTCGGGGTCTCCCGGCGCAGCCTCTTCCAGTTCGGGGACGTGTACATGCATCTCGTCGAGTCCGAGCGGGATCCCGGCCCCGCCATCGCCAAGGTGGTCGGACACCCCGCGTTCAAGGACATCAGCGAGCGTCTCTCGGCGTATGTCAGCGCGTACGACCCCGCGACCTGGCGCTCACCCAAGGACGCGATGGCGAACTGCTTCTACCGCTGGGAGCGTGACGCCACCCGTTGAGCCGTCCACGCGGCCGACGGTCGCCGGGCCCGCGGTGCAGCCGCGGGCCCGGCGACCGTCGGTGGGTTGGGGGGCGGCCGGACGCGGCCGGTCATCAGGGGACGGTGCAGTCGAACGCGTGCAGGTAGGGGTTGACCGGGCGGATGCCGTCGACGACCAGGCCCGCCCCGGTCAGCCGGGCGACCATGCTCTCGGTGGTGTGCTTCGCGCCGCCGACGTTGAGGAGCAGCAGCAGGTCCATGGCGGTGCTGAACCTCATCGATGGGGTGTCGTCGACGAGGTTCTCGATGACGACGACCTTCGCCCCGGGCCCGCCCGCCTCGATGACGTTGCCCAGTGTCCTGGCGGTGCTCTCGTCGTCCCACTCCAGGATGTTCTTGATGACGTACACATCGGCTCGGACCGGAATGGCCTCGCGGCAGTCTCCGGCCACGATGCGCATCCGGTCCGCGAGCGCACCGCCCTCGCGCAGCCGTGGGTCGGCGTTCTCCACCACGCGAGGCAGATCGAGCAGGGTGCCCCGCATCGACGGGTACTTCTCCAGCAGACTCGCCACCACGTGCCCCTGGCCGCCCCCGATGTCGGCGACCGACGAACTGCCCGACAGATCGAGGAGCTTCGCGACATCCTGTGCCGACTGCCGGCTGGAGGTGGTCATGGCGCGGTTGAAGACGTCGGCCGATTCCGGGGCGTCCTCGTTGAGGTAGGTGAAGAACTCCTTGCCGTACAGGTCCTCGACGACGTTCCGGCCGGTGCGCACCGCCTCGTCCAGCCGCGGCCAGGCGTCCCAGGTCCACGGTTCGGTGCACCACAGCGTGATGTGACGCAGGCTGTTCGGGTCGTCCTCGCGCAGCAGCCGGGACATGTCGGTGTGTGTGAACGTCCCGTCGTCGTGCTCGGTGAAGAGGCCGTGGCAGGACAGGGCCCGCAGCAGCCGCCGCAGCGGGCCGGGCTCGGTCTTCACCGCGGCCGCGAGGTCCTCCGCGCTCATGGGTTCGTCACCCAGCGCGTCGGCGACCCCCAGCCGGGCGGCGGCGCGGAGGGCGGCGGCACTGGCCGCCCCGAAGACGAGTTCCCGCAGCCGCATGGAAGGCGGCGGCGGGGCAGGGCTGACGGTCGTCACGTGGCCACTCCTTCTCTGGGTCCACACGTGTCTCCGGGGGCCACAGGTGGGTACGGCCGGTCAGCACAGTCCCGCGGGCCCGGCACCCGGACCGGTGAACGCCGCCGTTTCACGCCAGGTACCTGATATGGCGTTTAGTCATATTCTTTACGCTATGCCGCTGATGCGCCGGAGAGAGCCGGATCGGCCATCCGGCGGCGTGTCCGCGGGGCGGAGGTCAGCCGCGCAGCCTGCGCCCGATCTCCAACTGCATCACTTCCAGCGGGCGGCCGTCCTCGATCTCCCACAGGCAGTTCTGCAGCACCCGCCCCAGCGTCCACGCCCGCGCCCGCTCCCTGTCCAGGCCCAGGACGTCCGTCAGCGCCTCGAAGCGCCACCCGGTCTCAGCGGGGTCGTAGCGGTTGTCGATCGCGGGGAGGAGCTCGAAGCCCGGGTCGCCGGCGAGCGGTTTGGGGTCGATGGCCAGCCAGCGGGCGCGGTCGGCGCCGAGGACGTTGTCGTAGTGCAGGTCCCAGTGGAGAAGGCGGTCGCCCGGTTCGGAGATCACCTCGCGCACCGCGGCCGCGCAGTCCTCGATCAGGCGGCGGTCTCCGGGGTCGGGGATCCGCTCCAGCGCCCCGGGAACCTGCTCCAGCATCTCCTGCGCGATGTCGCCCAGTCGGCGCATTCCCGCCGGGGCCGGCCGGGCGGTCAGCCGGGCCAGCAGTTCCGCGATGACACGGACGGCCTCGCGCGAGTCGGGCAGGTCCGTGAGCGTGCGCGTCTGGTCGAGGCGTTCCAGCAGGAGCGTGCAGGTCGCCTCGTCGTGCTCCAACAGCCCTACGGCCCCCTCGCCGTCCCACATACGCAGGGCGAGCGGCTCGCCCTCGCTCTCCGCGTCCAGCGGCTGGAGCTTGAGCGCGGCCGGTGTCCCGTCCGCGCGGCGCACCGGAAGGACCAGCGCGCACACCCCGTACATGGAAGGCCCGTCGATCCGCAGCCGCCACCGCTCCAGGAACTCCGCCGCCCGCCGCGGCAGGTCCGCGATGAACGCCCGCCCCGCGTCCCCGTTGAACTTCTCCTGTGAGGCGGCCAGCTCGCCAGGCACCCGGATCATTTCCCCGACGATACTGACGTGTGTGGACCTGGGCACGCGTTTCAGGCGGCTGCCCGGGGCAGCGGCGGCGTACGTCCGCAGCGCCCCGGGGACCTGCCTCTGGCTGCTGCTCCTGTTCCTCACCACCGTCGTGCTGCACCACATGCCGCCGAGGGTCGAGGATCACTTCCTGCGGGAGCGGTCCACGAACATCCACGAGCTGTCGTCCCACCCCGTGCGCGCGTTCATCGCCAGCGCGATGTGGATAGAGGGCGGGCACGTCCTGCCGTACGCCGTGCTCTACCCGGTCTTCCACGCGCAGGCGGAGCGCTGGCTGGGCACCGCGCGCTGGCTGGTCGTGTGCATCGCCGCGCACGTGCTGGCCACGCTCGCCAGCGAGGGCGCGCTACTGCTGGAGATCCGTGCCGGCCTCGCCCCGCACTCGGCGGTCAACGCCTTGGACTTCGGCGTGAGTTACGCGTTGGCCGGGGTGGCCGCGGTGCTCACGTACCGGATCGCCGCACCCTGGAGGTACGCGTATCTGGCGGGTGTCCTGCTGGTGTACGGGACACCCTTCGCCGCCGCTCCCGAGTTCACCAGGTTCGGCCATCTCGTCTCGGTGGTGATCGGTCTCGCCTGCTATCCGCTGACCTTGGGCCGCGGAAGGCCATGGAATCCGAGGGAGACACTGGCCGCCCTCAGGAGTTGACGTCCGGTGCGTGAGCAGGCGGCGGGGCGGGGCTTGATGTGCGCCACCCCCTATGTGTGAAACTGCGCGCATGATCCGCATCGCGACCCCCGCCGACGTCCCCGTCATCCACGCCCTGATCCGTGAACTGGCCGAGTACGAGAAAGCGTCGCACGAGGCACGGGCGACCCAGGAACAGCTCAACGAGGCGCTGTTCGGTGAGCGCCCGGCGGCCTACGCCCACGTCGCCGAGGACGACGGGGGTGAGGTCGTCGGTTTCGCGCTGTGGTTCCTGAACTTCTCCACCTGGCGCGGTGTACACGGCATCTACCTGGAGGACCTGTACGTCCGCCCGGGGGCCCGCGGTGGTGGTCACGGCAAGGCGCTCCTGACGGAACTGGCCCGCACCTGCGTCGAACGCGGTTATGAGCGCCTGGAGTGGTCGGTCCTCAACTGGAACAGCCCGGCGATCGGCTTCTACGAGTCCCTGGGCGCCCGCCCGCAGGACGAGTGGACGGTGTACCGGCTGACCGACGGGGCGCTGAAGGAACTGGGGAGCAGCGAGCAGGGCTGACCCGGTGGGCGCCTGCGGCCCCGGATTCCTTGACCCCGAGCATGCTTGAGGTTGAAGAGTGGGTCTCCTGACCTCAGACAGCGAGGAGCCCGCTCATGCATGCCATCCGTCTGCACGCCTTCGGCCCGGCCGAGAACCTGACGTACGAAAAGGTCGAGGATCCCGAACCGGGCCCCGGACAGGTCCGTATCGCCGTCGCGGCGGCCGGTGTGCACCTCATGGACGCGGCGCTCAGGGAGGGCGAGACGGGCCCGGCGCCCGGCCCGACGCGTCTGCCCACGATCCCCGGCCGTGAGGTCGCCGGCACCGTCGAGTCCCTCGGGGCGGGCGTCGACGGTCACTGGCTCGGCAAGCGGGTCGTGACCCACCTCGGCTTCGTGCCCGGAGGCTACGCCGAACTCGCCGTCACGGACGTGGGTCGTCTCCAGGAGACACCACCGAACCTCGACCCCGCGCAGGCCGTCGCCATGATCGGCACGGGGCGTACGGCGATGGGGATCCTGCAGTTCGCCGACCTCGGCCCCGGCTCCGTGGTCCTGATCCCCGCAGCCGCGGGCGGGATCGGCACCCTTCTGGTGCAGTACGCCGTGCACGCGGGCGCCACGGTGATCGGGCTCGCGGGCGGGGCTCGGAAGGCCGCGCGGGTGCGGGAGAACGGCGCGGACCTCGCCGTCGACTACACGGAACCCGGGTGGGAGGAGCACCTCGATGCCTACCGGGGCAGGGTCACCGCGGTCTTCGACGGCGTGGGCGGCACCGTGGCACGCACGGCCGTCGGCCTGCTCGCCCCGGGCGGCAGGCATTTCGTCTTCGGCTGGTCCGCCGAGGGCATCCGGAACGGGGAGCCGTATCTCGTCGAGGGTGTCTCCGAGCAAGTCCTCGGGCCCGTGATGTTGCGGAAGGCGGGCGGCCCCGACCCCCTGCGTACCTTGGAGTCACGCGCCCTCGCCGAGGCCGCTGCCGGCCGCCTCGCACCGGCCGTCCAGCGCTTCCCGCTCGCGGAGGCGGCCGCGGCCCATCGGGCCCTGGAGAACCGGGAAACGATCGGCAAGGTGGTGCTGGAACCCTGAGTGAGACGCGAGTTGCCCTGAAAGTGCGGAATATGGTGATTCATGATCTCCTGGCGGGGTGATCGCCCTCCGAGCGGGAGAGCCCGCGGCAACCGACGACGTCGATCCCCGCCGGTGGTGGGCCCTGGCGGTCATCGCCCTTGCCCAGTTGATGGTGGTGCTGGACGCCACGATCGTGAACATCGCGCTGCCGTCCGCCCAGCACGACCTGGGCATCTCCGACGGCAACCGCCAGTGGATGGTCACCGCGTACTCGCTGGGCTTCGGCGGGCTGCTCCTGCTGGGCGGCAAAGTCGCCGACCTGGTGGGCCGCAAACGGACGTTCGTCATCGGACTGATCGGCTTCGCCGGGGCGTCCGCGGTGGGTGGCGCGGCCACCACGTCCGGGATGCTCTTCGGCGCCCGCGCGCTCCAGGGTGCCCTCGCCGCCGTCCTCGCCCCGTCGGCGCTCAGCCTGCTCACGACCACGTTCACCGACCCGAAGGAGCGCGGGAAGGCCTTCGGTGTCTACGGTGCGGTCGCCGGCAGCGGATCGGCCATCGGCTTCATCGCGGGCGGGGTGCTGACCGAGTACCTGAACTGGCGTTGGTGCCTGTACGTCAACGTCCCCGTCGCGATCGCCGCCGTGGTCGCCGCCTTGACCGTCCTGCGCGACCGGCCCGGCCACCCGGGAGCCCGGCTCGACGTCCCCGGCGTCCTGCTGGGCTGCGGAGGGCTGGTCGCGCTCGTGTACGGGTTCAGTGAGGCGCAGCCACGCGGGTGGAGCGACTGGGTGGTGCTGAGCCTGATCGCGGTGGCTGTGGTGCTGCTCGGGGCGTTCGTGTGGTGGCAGACGCGGGCGCCGCAGCCGCTGCTGCCGCTGCATATCGTCAGGGACCGTGTCCGGGCCGGCTGCTTCCTGACGATGTGCCTGGCCATCGTCGGTGTGTTCGGGGTGTCCCTGTTGCTGACCTACTACATGCAGGTCGTCCTCGGCTACTCGCCCCTGCGGACGGGCCTGAGCTATCTGCCGATGACGCTCGCGAGCATCGTGACTTCGACGCAGGTCTCGGCCCGCCTGCTGCCCCGCGTGGCGCCGCGCACGTTGATGGTGCCGGGTACGGTGCTGACGGCGGGCGGCATGGCGATGCTCGCCCGGATGACGGTGAACGCTACGTACGCGACGGAGATCCTGCCCGGACTCGTGCTGATGGGCCTGGGCATGGGCCTCACCTTCATGCCGATCTACGCGACCTCGACCGCCGGGGTCGCGCCACGCGAGTCGGGCGTGACGTCGGCCACCGTCAGCACCTCGCAGCAGGTGGGCGGTTCCATCGGCACGGCCCTGCTGAACACCATCGCGACGACCGGCGGTGCGGCGTACATCGCCGCGCATCTGCATGACCGCTCCGAACGGGCGCTGATCGTCCGCGAGGGCACGGTCCACGGTACTTCCGTCGCCATCTGGTGGGCGGCGGGCGTCATACTTCTGGCGGGCCTGGCCGCCGCCCTGCTGGTCGAGGTGAAGCCGACGGCCTGTGGCCCGGCTCGGGCACTGCTGGCACGGGGTGCGTGTCGACAGGACTGAACGGCGCTTTTCGGATGGAATTCGCCCAGGTCATAAATGGTCACAGCAGGCCCAGACGAATAGGTCCTGTCTGGGCCCTTTGTGCGAGGTTGCGGTGAATCACCATCCGTGGTGATGGAGGTTTGAGCTCGACTATGCCTTCGTCGAGGAGTCGGCGTCCGCCTCGGCGAAGAACGCTTCGGCGATTTCCCGCGCCCTGCGCTCGTCCGTGATCGGCTCGCCGATGATTCGTTCGGCCAGGTCGGTGGCGAGTCTGAGCACATCCTCCCGGAGCGCTGCCTCGGCGACGATCAGATCGGCCTCCACCTGCGCCCTGGCGGATGCCACGAGTTCGTTGCGTTGCCGCTGCCCCTCCGCGCGGACCTCCTGAATGAGGAGGCTTCCCTCGTCGACCGCGGCCTGCCGGATGCGGGCAGCCTCATGGCGCGCCTCGGAAAGTTCCGCCTGGTACTCCTCGTGAACCCGTCGCGCCTCCGCATAGACGGCTTCGGACCGCTCGACGGTGCCCTCGATGGCGTCCTGTCGGGCCTCAAGCGTCTTGGTGATTCGCGGCACCAGGACTTTTGCGAAAGTGAAGAAGACTGCCGCGAAGCAGATCACCGCAAAGACGAGTTCGTTTACCTTTGGCTCCAGGGGTCCCATGGAAAGAGCCTACCGGGTAATGTCGAGCGGCCCCTCGTACTCGATACGCGCAACTTTCAGCCATTACTGGTTTCCTGATATACCTAAATTTGCCCTGAAGTGTGCCCAGTGGCCAAGGGAGGCTCCGGTGCCTCCCGCCCGTCTGGCGAAAACGCCCCATCACGTAGCCGAAAAGCTGTCACGAAAAAATGTCTGGCTGTCTGGTTGAGCAGCCTGACCTGGATACACCCCGGAAATACCGACGATGCCCGGACGGCGACCGGCCGGGGCCTCTGACCCATCGGCGTATGTCGGTGTTTCTGCTACAAGGCCTTAAGACACCCGGGGGAAGCGGGCCTCGAGTGTCCAGATCGCGGGGTTGTCCCGGAGTCCTTCATGGAGGTCGGTCAGGTCGGCGATCAGGTCGTGCAGGAAGTCCCGGGACTCACGACGCAGTTCGGTGTGGGAGAAGGTGAGCGGCGGCTCGGCCGCCGGAAGCCACTCCGCCTCGATGTCCACCCAGCCGAAGCGGCGCTCGAAGAGCATGCGGTCGGTGGACTCGGTGAAGTCCAGCTCCGCCTGCTGTGGCCGGGCGGCGCGGCTGCCGAGCGGGTCGCGGTCCAGTCGCTCGACGATGTCGCACAGCGCCCACGCGAAGTCGAGCACCGGCACCCATCCCCAGGCTGTGGACAACTCCCGGTCCGTCTCGGTGTCGGCGAGGTAGACGTCACCGCAGAACAGGTCGTGTCGCAGCGCGTGGACGTCCGCGTGGCGGTAGTCGGTCTGCGGGGGGTCGGGGAAGCGGTTGGAGAGGGCGTAGCCGATGTCGAGCACGGGGGTGATGGTGTCATGCCGGGCCCGGCCCGCCGCCGTGGGCCACACCCTGGGGCCGCGGTCGTCCCCGAGCCACGCGCCCGCCACCACCCCGCCTGCGGCTCTCGCGCTCACGCGGGCCGGTTCACGTCCCGCTCGGGCAGGGGCTGCAGTTCCTTGCGCAGTACAGCGCAGGGGCGGCCGAGCCCGCGGTCCCGGCGGTGGTCGATGATCTCGTAGCCGAGGGCCGTCCAGAAGGCGAGACCCTTGAGGTTGTTCTCCAGCACCGCGAGCCGGGCGGCGGTGCGGCCCGCGGCGCGGAAGCGGTCCTCGACGAGTGACGCGAGCTGCCGGCCGTACCCCTGCCGCTGTGCCCCCGCGTCCACCATCAGCAGGCCGATCCACGGGTCGGGGTCCGCCGGGTCCGGGTGGTGGGCGAGCGTTATCGCGATCCCCACGAGGTGCCCTGCGCTGCGGGCGCAGAGGACCTCCGCGCCCGGGTGCGCCAAGTCGTCGGCCAGCGCGGTCGCCACCTGCTCCGGACGGACGTCGTCCGGGTCCGGGAAGTCGCCGCTGAGGGTGTGGAACTCGCGGTTGGAGGCGTACAGCGCGGTGAGTTCGGTGAGCAGGGGGGCCGGTATGTCGTGGTCGGGTGTGAGAGGGAGGGGCGCGAGGATCATGCGGGCAACGTAGCGCGGACCGGGGGCTGCCGCCGTACACCGTCGCGGTGGCTCCTTTCCCCGAACTCCCGCGCACAGAGCGATGGATGAACTACGCTGCGTGGTCCCGGCCGTACGGGCATCGCCCTGAGCAGGGCCGCAACGCCGTCGACGAGATCTCATCTCCTTGTCCGCCGTACAGCGCTACCCACCAAGGAGCACCATGCCGCCGAGACGGGTGATCACGGGACGCAGTCAGGAGCCGCGGAGGCGGTTCGCGGAGGAACTCCGGTTGCTTCGTACGGAGCGGGATCTGAGCCTGCGGAACCCTCCGTCGTCCCCGTCCGGGACAGCAAGTACCCCTCCCGTGGAGCGCTCGTCTTCGAGGCCGGTGCCTGGGCGTCGTTCGTCGGCGCGGTCAAGGGCGAAAGGTTTCCGGGCTGAGACCCGGACAGCGCGCAGGCGTGCGGGCCGGCAGTCTGCCTGCTGGTAGCAGGTGACCGCTCGGTCGCGTACCAGTGGCTACTCGACCGGCTCGGCGATCAGTGCCGTGGCCACAGTGCGGAAGCCGAGCCGGGCATAGATCCGGGCGACGTCATCGTCGCCCGCGGACAAGAAGATGGTCTCGACGCCTCGCGACCGGGCGTCGGCCACCAGCACTGCGGTGACCGCATGCGCAAGACCCCGACGTCGCGCGGTCGGCAGAGTTCCCACCCCTACGATCTCGGTGACGGCTCCGACCGGCTGGTGCTGACCGGCGCACAGCGCCGTGCTGCCCTCCACCGCGGCGGCAACGCACGTCAGGCCGGCCAGGATGCGTGCAGCCACGCGTTCCACCGATCCGTCACCGGCACGGCCGCGCACCGCCTCGCCCAGTTCCGCCAGGCCGACTACGCCGCCACCGGTGCCCGGCTCAGCGAAAGCCAGGTCAGGAACGACCAGTGCGCTCGGCAGCACGGGATCGTCCGGCCCGACGGTCCGGAACACCACACCGTCGGCCACCTCGGGCACGGCGGGAGTCGGTAGGTCCGGGCCGAGCACCATCAAGGGGTGCTCGTGCACCGCAAGCCCTGCCTGCTCGACCGCGGCCCGCAGCGCAGGCGCGGTCTCGGCGACCCACTCGAAACTCTCCGGGATGCCCAGTTCCCGCTGCCGCGCGCGGACCCGGTTCACATCGGCGGCACTCACCGCTCCGGACCACTCCGGGGTCGGACGTGCGTAGAAGGGCCAGTCCTGCCCCTCTCGTATGAACAGGGTCAGCGGCCCGAAGTCTTCGACCCGGGCGCCGGAGCGGGGAACCGCGTCGTAGTACTGCTCAAGTCGGTCCAGCAGCTCACGGCGATCAACAAGATCCACAGACGTCACGCCGAGCATCCAAGCAGGAGCTCGGGAGCCACTGCCACCGTATTACGTCCTGTCACGGGCCCGAGGGCACCGGCAATGAGCTGCGGTTCACCGTGGCCGAGCTGGACGACTTCGCCCTCGGTCGGGTGAAGCGGCGGGGTCTCACAGTCAGTCGCTCAGCCTGGTGTGCTGCCCGAATCGGCATCACCCCGAACTGGCATGCCCGCTCGGCTGACGAATGCGAGAAAGCTCCCCGGATTCGACGAAGCCGAACCCGGGGGGCTTTCGTGCTGACAGCCGTCAGACGTTGACGCCGAAGTCCTGGGCGATGCCGACCAGGCCCGACGCGTAACCCTGGCCGACCGCGCGGAACTTCCACTCGGCGCCGTTGCGGTACAGCTCACCGAAGACCATGGCCGTCTCCGTGGCCGCGTCCTCCGACAGGTCGTAGCGGGCGATCTCCTGGCCGCCGGCCTGGTTGAGGATGCGGATGTACGCGTTGCGCACCTGGCCGAAGTTCTGCGACCGGTTCTCGGCGTCGTAGATGGAGACCGGGAAGACGACCTTGTCGACGTCGGCCGGGAGCCCCGCCAGGTTGACGTTGATCGCCTCGTCGTCGCCGTCGCCTTCACCCGTGCGGTTGTCACCGGTGTGGACGATCGTGTTGTCCGGGGTCTGCTTGTTGTTGAAGAAGACGAAGTGCTGGTCCGAGTAGACCTTGCCCTGGGGGTTGACCGCGATCGCGGACGCGTCGAGGTCGAAGTCCGTGCCTGTGGTGGTGCGGACGTCCCAGCCGAGGCCCACGGTGACGGCGGTCAGGCCCGGAGCCTCCTTGGTGAGCGAGACGTTGCCACCCTTGGACAGGCTTACAGCCATTGTTGGGAGTCCCTTCCTTCAGTCGCGCGCGGTGCGCTGTATGCGGACTTCGTACGGTCACGAAGCTACCGCTATCGGTAGGAACGCCAAGGAGGGTCCCCAAGGTTCCGTGCTTCTTTACGTTCTTTACCCGTTTGCCGGATCCGCCGAAAACGGGGTGACGGGGATCGGACAGACGCGCGACCATGGAGGCATGTCCGGTCCTTCTCGGGGGTCCGGGGGAGCACCCCCCGGTAAACACAGAATCCGCGGCTCCGTCTCGCTCCCCGAGGCCGAGCTCATGTGGCGTTTCTCGCGGTCGTCGGGGCCCGGCGGACAGCACGTCAACACCAGTGACACACAGGTGGAGTTGCGTTTCGACCTGGCCAGGACCGAGGCGCTGCCCCCGGTGTGGAAGGAACGGGCCCTCGAGCGACTGTCGGGGCGGCTCGTGGACGGAGTCGTCAGCGTGCGCGCCTCCGAGCACCGTTCACAATGGCGCAACCGCGAGGCCGCCGCCGTACGCCTCGCCTCCCTGCTCGCGGAGGCGACGGCCCCGCCGCCCAGGCCCCGCCGGGCGACCCGCATTCCCCGCGGCATCAACGAACGCAGGCTGCGCGAGAAGAAGCAGCGTTCGGAGACCAAGCGGGGGCGGGCAGGGCGGGACTGGAGATAGGGCTTGCCGAGAGGCCTCAGCGCAGGGCCAGCACGCCCACGGTCTCGCCTTCGCTCGTCTCACCGGTCGTCCGGAAGCCGAGCCCGAGGTAGAAGTTCTCCGGACCGTTCGGCCCGGTGTGCCAGGTGACGTACATGTGCTCGCCGCCCCGGCGACGGATCTCGGCGGCCACGGATTCGACGGCGAACCGGCCGTACCCCTTGCCCTGCTCGTCCGCCGCGATGTTCAGCCGCCACAGGCCGGAGCGGAAGAGCGTGCCGTCGCGGTGCCAGTCGATGTCGAAGAAGGCCATGAGGAAGCCCACCGGGCGTCCGTCGTCGACGATCAGGCGCGGCCAGGCGACGCCTTCGGGGTGGACGTACGCCTCGGCCAGTGACTGCATGACGGGGGAGACCGCGAATTCCTGGTCCGGGCGGACCTTTATGCCGACCGCGGCGTCGAAGTTCTGGGGCGTGACTTCTTCGAGACGAGGCGCGGTCGTCGTTGCCGTCTTGGCTGTCGTTGTCATCCGGGCAGAGTAGGCAGGACGATCACGGCGGGCCACGGAATTTCTGCTCATGCCGGGCTTCAGCCGAGGTGCCGGTACCGACCCCGGAAGTACATCAGGGGGCCGCCGTCCACGCTCGGTACCCGGGCCGTGAGGACCCGGCCGATGACCAGCGTGTGGTCGCCTGCGGGCACACGCTGTTCCGTGCGGCACTCCAGGGTCGCCAGGGCGCCGCCGACCAGGAGCGCGCCGCTGGTCTCGCCCCGGACGTACGGGATGTCCTCGAACAGGAGCCGGTCGCTGATGCGGCCCTTCATCGCGAAGCGGCCGGCGATGTGGCGCTGGCTCTCCGAGAGGACGGAGACGGCCCACGTCGGCTGCTCGGCGAGCAGATCGTCCATCCGGGAGCCCTCGCGCAGGCTGACCAGGACCAGGGGCGGGTCCAGGGACACCGACACGAAGGCGGTCGCCGTCATGCCGACGTCCTCGCCGCGCGGCCCGTCCGGCGCCAGCGCGGGCTCCTGTGCGGTCACCAGGACCACGCCCGCGGCCAGCCGGGACATGGCGGCGCGGAACTCCTCGTTGCTCACCCCCTCAGGATGCCCGGAGGTGGACGGGACGGCGGGGATGGTGGGGGCGGACGGAGTCTTCAGCACGCAAGAACGCTAGTCGCCGTCCCCGGGTCGCCACATCGGGCCGTGGGCCGAACCACGACCTAGGACCAGCGGCGGAGCCCGGGGCAGGTCATGTCAACGCCGGAAGCCCAACTCGTCCGAGGTGGAGGCCAGTTGGTGCGGTCCCCCCAGGTCTCGGTGCGCGTTCGGGAAGCACGCGGGAGCTGTGGGAATCCCCGCTCAAGCGCCCACACAGTGTTGTGACTTGAGTCACAGGTGTCGTTATTTGTTGACCCTGTGTACCTAGTGAGGAGCGCACTGTGATTCAGTGGCTGGGACGCTGCAGTGACGCTGCCTACCAGTACGCGGAGTAGTGAGCCGAGGCAGACCGAGAGAACCGCAGAACGCCGACGCGTCCCCGGAGTTGCTGCGAGACCTCGAGGGGAGGGCGAGTGGAGGCCGAATCCGAGCCGTACGTCCGGCTGACGACCCTGCGGCAGCTGCATCGAGTGATGGCGGACATGAACACCGCCCGCAGCCTGGCGGACACGCTGCAGACCGTCGCCGACGGCGTCGTGAGCGGCCTCGGCTACGAACTCGCGGCCGTCAACCTCGTACGCGGTGACGGCGACCTCGTCGTGGCCGCGTTCGCCGGCGACGCCGCCGCCGAGGCGCTGATCACCGGCCGCGTCGGCTCCCGCGCCTCCTGGGAGCGCCGGCTGAGCATGGGCGAGGCCTGGGGAGACCTGCGGTTCATATCGCACACCGAGGGCTGGGTCCTGGACGAGGACGACGTGCCGCAGTGGTTCACCGACGGCCCCGGGCCCCGCTTCGAGGACGAGTGGCACCCTTCCGACCGTCTCTTCGCCCCCATGTACACGCCGACCGGCCCTGGCGGCGCCACCGGTGAACTCATCGGGGTCATCTCCGTGGACCGCCCGCGCAACGGGCGGCGGCCCGGAGCCTGGGGGCGCGAGGCGCTCCAGATGTACGCCTTCCAGGCCGCCATCGCCATCAGCAACGCCCGCCTGCGAGCCAACATGCAGCGGGCCCTGGTCCGGCTGGAGCGGGAGCAGCAGGCCCTGCGCGCCAGCGAGGAGTCCTTCCGGCAGGCCTTCGAGTACGCCCCCTCCGGCATGGCCATCGCCGAAATGGGCGGCGACCAGCACGGGCGGATCCTGCGGACCAACGACGCGCTCTGCCGGCTCCTTGGCCGTCCCGCCTCCGCCCTGCGCCGCTACTCGTTCTCCGACCTCGTCCACCCCGAGGACATCGGCACCCTGCTGCGCACCTCCGGCGAGGGCGGCCGGGCCGAGCTGAGGCTGGGACGCCGGGACGGCACCTACGTATGGGTGTCCCTGCGCAACTCCGTCGTCGCCGACGCCGCCGACGGGCCCCGCTTCCTGCTCACCCACGTAGAGGACATCGAGGAACGCAAACGCCGCGAGCTGCAGCTCGCCCACCGCGCCTCCCACGACTCCCTCACCGGTCTGCCCAACTCCGCCGAGCTGCGCTCCCGCCTGTCCGCCCGCATCTGCCAGCGCCCGCACGCCCTGCCACCGAGCGCGGCCGACTCCGTGGACGCCGCCTACGGGGGCCACACGGCCGGCCATCCGGCGGCGTACGAAGGCGGTGGTGGCCACGGGGGCGACCATCCGGCGGTGTACGAAAGCGGCGCGCACGCCTTCGACCTCCACACCGGTCCCGGCCCGTACGGCGCCTTCGACCACCATGTGCACACCGTCGCGCCGGAAGACGACATCGACGACGGCACCAAGGGGCTCGCGGTGCTCTTCTGCGACCTGGACGGCTTCAAGTCGATCAACGACCGCTTCGGGCACAACGCGGGCGACGCCGTCCTCATCGAGGTCGCCCGGCGGCTCAGCGGCGGTGTGCGCGACGGGGACACGGTCGCCCGGCTCGGCGGCGACGAGTTCGTCGTCCTCGCCGACGGGCTCGGCAAGGCCGACGCCCAGGACCTCGCGGTGCGCCTGCGGAACGAGATCATCCAGCCGATCCGGGTCGAGGGCCGCGCCATGCGGGTCGGTGCCAGTTTCGGCATCGGCTGGGCCCACTGCGGCATGACGGCGGACGAAGTGCTGAAGTCGGCTGACGAACGGATGTACATAGAGAAACGATCTCGTCCCAAACAGCACAGGCGTGCGGGGTAAACCCCAGGTCAGCGAACGGGTGATGGGGAGAACACCTGTGGGGGTTCCGGGAGCGGGTAGGCTCGCCATTCAGCCATATACCCACTGGACCCGCACCTGTTGAGGAGACCAAGGGATGACGCCCGGCGACAACGGCGCGAGCACGCCCGAGGACGACGACCCGTTCGGCTACCTCTATGCCGACGGTCAGGCCAAGGGCGCTCAGCCGCCCACCGGGGGCTACGGCTACCCGGGCTCCGTCAACAGGGTGCGCGCGGTCGGTCAGCGCCAGTACGGCCAGCCGCAGGCCGCCCCCGGCCAGGCGCCCCAGCAGCCGTACGGCCAGCCCAACGCCCACTACGCGGCACCCGAGACCATGCCGGGCGGCGCGCCGCCAACCCGGCAGGCGCCGACGGGTCCGGGCGGCAACGGACGCGGTCGCGGCCCCAACACCAAGGGCCTGCTGATCGGTGCGATCGCGGTGGTGGCCGCGGTCGTGATAGGTATCAGCGTCGCCATGATCGGCGGGGACCCGAAGAACGACGAGACCGACAACCGGCCGTCCGCCGGCTCGACGGCCACCCAGAGCACCGAGCCGAGCCAGTCCGCCACCCAGAAGCCGACGCAAAGCGCCGAACTCCCGAAGGCCGACGCGAAGGACCTGAAGCCGGAGGGCGGCGCCGGCCCGTCGTCCGAGATCAAGGGTGCCAAGGCTGACGGCGGGACCTATGTGGACGGCTTCAACCAGGTCGGTGCCGCCGTGACCTGGAGCGTGGACGTCCCCTCGACCGGCAAGTACACGCTGTACGCCAACTACGGCGTGCCGGGTGTCGACGCCGACGCCACCCTGGCGATCAACGGCACGCCGCAGACCACTCCCATGAAGCTGAAGAACTGGGCGGGCGCGTCCGAGGGCGACTGGGAGAAGGGCTGGACGAAGACGTACAACTGGATCCAGCTCAACAAGGGCACCAACACGATCCGGATCTCCTGCGAGCAGGGGAACCAGTGCGACGCCAAGCTCGATCAGGTGTGGTTGGCGGAGGGCTGGAAGAAGTAGCGGCCCAAGGGGGTCACGCCGCCGTCGCCTCCCCCGTCACCACCACCCGCTCCAACAGCTCCTCGTAGGTCTGGCGGTCGAACTCGCCCGCCACGGGCGCCACGACGGTCGCCGCGGACAGGGCCACCGCCCGGGACAGGCGCCCTGGCCAGGACAGGTGTTCCACCAGGCCCGACAGCAGGCCCGCGACCACCGCGTCGCCCGCGCCCGTCGGATTGCCTCGGACGCGGCGCGGCGGGGCCGCGCGCCAGCGGCCCTGGGTGTTCACGATGAGCAGGCCCTGAGCGCCCAGCGAGGCGACCACCGTGTGCGCCCCGCGGCGGCGGACGTCCTGAGCGGCCTGCAACGGCTCGTGGGAGCCGGTGAGTTCGGCCAGCTCGTCGGCGTTCGGCTTGACGATGTCCGGGCGGGCGGCGACCCCGCGGCGCAACGGTTCGCCGCTCGTGTCGAGCAGTACGGGCACGCCCACCGTCCGTGCGGTGCGCACCAGTTGGGCGTACGCCCCCACTGGCACCCCCGGCGGCAGACTGCCGCACAGGGCCACCGCCGAGGCGGAGCGCACCAGGTCCTCGTACGTCTTGAGGAAGGCCGACCACTCGGCGGGCGCTATCACCGGGCCCGGCTCGTTGAGCTGGGTGGCGTCGCCGGTCGTCTCGTCGACCACCGCGATGGTGCGCCTCGTCGCGCCCTCGACCGGGGTCAGCGCGTCCACGATGCCGGGCGCGTTGGCGAGTCCGTCCTTGAGGGAGCGGCCCGTCGCGCCGCCCGCGAAGCCGGTGGCGGTCACCTCGTGGCCGAGCGTGGCGAGCACCCGGGCCACGTTCAGGCCCTTGCCGCCGGGCCGTTCGGTCACCTCCGTCACCCGGTGCGAGGTGTGCGGCCTCAGTGCCCGTACGCGGTAGGTGATGTCGAGAGCGGTGTTCAGCGTGACCGTCAGGATCACCCGGTGGACCTCCCTCGCATGAGGATCGTGCTTGGCGCCGGCGCGGCGCGGGCGGCACGATCATGCCAAAAGACATGGCGGTCGGCCCAGACCCCCGGGGCAACCGCCGCACGTCAAAAGGCGGAGAAATCAGCCCAGTTGCGGATCGACCACCCACTCGCCCCGGCGCATCACGCCCTTGAGGCCGAACTCCGCGTCCAGCAAAACCAGGTCGGCGTCCTTGCCGGGCTCAAGGGAGCCCACCCGGTCGTAGAGGCCCAGCAGCTTCGCCGGGCCCGCGGAGATGGCGGCGACGACGTCCTCGACCGGAAGCCGGTCGACCGTGACGGCCCGCTGGAACGCCCGGTCCAGGGTGAGCGTCGAACCCGCGATCGAGCCGCCGTGCACCAGCCGTGCCACGCCCTCACTGACCTCGACCTCCAGCGGGCCGAGCATGTAGCGGCCGTCGCCGATGCCGGCCGCGTCCATCGCGTCCGTGATGAACGCGACCCGTCGCGCACCCGCGTGATGGAACGCGAGCTGGAGCGAGGCCGGGTGCAGATGCGTGCCGTCGTTGATCAGCTCGACCGTGACCCGCTCGTCCTCCAGGAGCGCGGCGACGGGGCCGGGGACGCGATGGCCGAGCTGCGGCATCGCGTTGAACAGGTGGGTCGCGACCGTGGCGCCCGCGTCGATCGCCTCCACGGTCTGCTCGTACGTCGCGTCCGTGTGCCCGATCGCCGCGATCACGCCGTGCTCGGCGAGCAGCCGCACCGAGTCGATACCGCCGGGCAGTTCGGTGGCGAGCGTGACCATCTTCGCCCGGCCACGGGCCGCGTCGATCAACTTGCGCACCTCGGCCGGATCCGGGTCGCGCAGCAGTTCCTCGGAGTGCGCGCCCTTGCGGCACGGCGAGATGAACGGCCCCTCGAAGTGGATGCCGGCGACGTCGCCCTGCTCGGCCAGTTCGGACAGCAGCCCGGCCTGGCGGACGAGGACGTCCATGTCGTCGGTGACGGTCGAGGTGACGAGGGTGGTGGTGCCGTGCGTCCGGTGGGTGCCGATGGCCGTCAGGACCTCGTCGGCCGTGCCCGAGAACGACGCGCCGCCGCCGCCGTGGTTGTGGATGTCGACGAAGCCGGGGACCAGCCAGTGCCCGGTCGCGTCGATGATCTCAGCGTTCTCATGGGTGCGCTCCGCGATCCGCGTGCCCTCCACGACGACGCGGCCGTCGTCCACGATTCCGGTGGGCAGTACCACCCGGGCACCGGCGAGAACCTTGCTAGCGGCCATCAGGGGGTTACCTCCGGGGAGTCAGCGGTTTCGTCAAGGAGATCCCAGGCGAGGAGTCCCGCGCCCAGGCAGCCGGCCGCGTCACCGAGGGCCGCGGGGACGACGGACGGCAGCTTCTGGAAGGTGACGCGCCGCCGCACGGCCGCGCGCAGGGGGCTGAACAACGTCTCCCCGGCCTCGGCGAGCCCGCCGCCGATGATCACCGTGCGTGGGTCCAGCAGGGTGAGCGCGGTGACGAGACCGTCCGCGAGGGCGTCCACGGCGTCCTGCCAGACCTTCCGGGCCCGCGGATCCCCGGACTCCACGGCTTTCGCGCAGTCGGCCGCGTCCGCCTCCAGGTCGCCGGAGGCCTCGGCCCAGGCCTCGCTGACGGCAGCCGCGGACGCGTACCGCTCCAGACAGCCGTGCTGCCCGCACGGACAGGGCAGCCCGCCGGGCCGTACGACGACATGGCCGATCTCGCCCGCGAAGCCGTGCGCCCCGGCCTCCACCCGGCCGCCGATGCCGATGGCGCCCGCGATGCCGGTGCCCAGGGGAACGAACAGGAAGCGGTCCGTCCCCCGGCCCGCGCCGATCCGGCCCTCGGCGAGCCCGCCGGTGCGCACGTCGTGCCCGAGCGCGACGGGCACGCCGTCGAGACGGCGGCTGAGCAGGGCGCGCAGCGGTACGTCGCGCCAGCCGAGGTTGGCCGAGTAGGCGGCGATGCCGAGGTCGGCGTCGACGATGCCGGGGACGGCGACGCCCGCGGCGGCCGCGGAAGCACCGAGGTGCCGTTCGCCGTAGGCGCGCAGATCGGCGGCGAAACCGAGGATCGACTCCACCACGGCGTCAGGCCCGCGCTCGCGCCCGGTCGCCCGGCGCGCCTGGTGCAGCAGCTCGCCTCCGGCGCCCACCAGGGCGGCCTTCATCCCGGTGCCGCCCACATCGAGGGCGATGACATGTCTCACGGGTGACAGTGTGGCGCCTTGACCCGAAAGAGGTCTAGTCCACTCATGTGGTGTAGACCATATGTCGGCATTGCGAACCGTTCACCATCCCGGCGGCCGGCCGGGGCCCATGTCGGCCCAGCCGGTTACGGTTCCTCCATGGACGACCTCACCCCCCGCGAAACGGCCATCCTCGCCATGGAGGGGCGCAGCTTCTCCGGGCCGGGGGCGAAGGAGCGAGCCATCCGCGAGCAGCTCGACCTGGCCCCCGTCCGCTACTACCAACTGCTCAACGCCCTCCTCGACGACCCCAGGGCCCTCGCGCACGCCCCGGTCACCGTCAACCGCCTCCGCCGCATCCGCGAGTCCCGCCGCACGGAACGCTGACCACTTCGCCGCGCACCCCCGGGGTGCGCCCGGCCCCGCACCGCTACTGTCGATCCATGGGCAGCCACACGGACTCCTTGCCGACGCCCGCGACTCCCGCCGGGCGTGACGGTCTCGACGCCATCCTCGAACGGCCCGGCCGGGCCGTCCTCGCGTTCGACTTCGACGGGACGCTCGCCCCGATCGTCCCCGATCCCGACCAGGCCCGCGCCCACCCCGACGCGGTCCCCGCCCTCGCGGCGCTCGCCCCGAAGGTCGCCTCGATCGTGGTGATCACCGGCCGCCCCGCCGGTGTCGCCGTCCGCCAGGGCGGCTTCGCGGGCGTACCCGGTCTCGAACACCTCGTCGTCCTCGGGCAGTACGGCGCCGAACGCTGGGACGCCCGCACCGGCACCGTCACCTCCCCCGCCCCGCCCCCCGGCGTCGCCGCCGTCCGTGCCGAACTGCCCGGTGTCCTGGACGGGATCGGCGCCTGGCGGGGGACCTGGATCGAGGAGAAGGGGCGTGCGCTCGCCGTCCACACCCGTCGCGCCGAGGACCCCGAGGCCGCCTTCGAGGCCCTGCGCGAACCCCTCACCGACCTCGCCGCCCGCCACGGCCTGATCGTCGAACCGGGCCGCCTGGTCCTGGAACTGCGCCCGCCGGGCGTGGACAAGGGCGTGGCCCTGCTGGAGTACGTCCGCGAGACCGGCGCCGAAGCGGTCATGTACGCCGGCGACGACCTCGGCGACCTCGCCGCCTTCGCCGCCGTCGACAAGCTCCGCTCCGAGGGGGGCGCGGGCCTGCTCGTCTGCAGCGGCAGCGACGAGGTCACGGAACTGGCCGGACGGGCGGACCTGGTGGTGGACGGCCCGGCGGGGGTCGTACGGCTCCTGAGGTCACTGACGCACAGGCTCGGCTGAGAGCGACCCGACGGGGCGCGGGGGAACGGCGCGCGCAACCCTCGCCGGCCCGCGCCCGCGTACGGCCCTCACTCGTCCAGCGCGGCCAACTGGTCCAGGAACCACTGGCCGGGCGGCAGCGCCGTGGCCCGAGCGGCCAGCGCCTTCGTTCGCTCGGCGCGCTCCCCCGCCGGCATCGACAGGGCCTGATGCAGCGCCTGAGCCGTGCCCACGATGTCGTACGGGTTCACGGTGACCGCGTCGTCGCCCAGCTCCTCGTACGCCCCCGCCTCTCGCGAAAGCACCAGCGCGCAGCCCTCGTCGGAGACCACGGGGACCTCCTTGGCGACCAGGTTCATGCCGTCCCGGATGGGGTTGATCAGGGCCACGTCCGCCAGCCGGTACGCGGCCAGCGAGCGCGCGAAGTCGTCCTTCACATGCAGTTCCACGGGGGTCCAGTCCGGCGTGCCGTAGCGGGCGTTGATCTCCTCCGCGACACGCCGGACCTCCGCGGTGTACGCGCGGTAGACGGCCAGGTCCTGCCGGGACGGGTACGCGAAGGCGACGTGGACGACCCGTTCCCGCCACTGCGGACGCGCCTGGAGCAGCTCCTCGTACGCCAGCAGACCCCGCACGATGTTCTTCGACAGCTCCGTGCGGTCCACCCGCACGATCGTCTTGCGGGGCGTTCCGTCGGGCGCCCGGCCGATCTGCCGGCGCAGCACGGCCAACCGCTCGTCCACGTCCGGCCGGTGCGCCCGCTCCCGCAGGAAGTCCGCGTCCGCGCCCAGACCGTGGACACCGATGCGCGTGCCCGAGGGGATTCCGGGGCCGAGCACCGCGTGACAGCAGTCGGTGAACGCGTCCGCCCACCGCCGAGTGAGGAAAGCCGCCCGGTCCGCGCCCAGGATCCCGCCGAGCACCTGCGCCGCGATGTCGTCCGGCAGCACACGGAAGTACTCCGGCGGCGCCCACGGTGTGTGCGAGAAATGACCGATCCGCAGGTCGGGCCGCAGGCCGCGGAGCATCCGGGGGGCCAAGGCGAGGTGGTAGTCCTGGATCAGGACCGCCGCGCCCTCGGCCGCCTCCTGGGCCAGCGCCTCGGCGAACGCGCGGTTGTACGCCTCGTACGACGCCCACTGCCGACGGAACTCCCTGTCGAAGACCGGCTCCAGCGGCGTCTGGTACAGCATGTGGTGCACGAACCACAGCATCGAGTTCGCGATGCCGTTGTACGCGTCCGCGTACACCCCCGGGTCGATGTCGAGCATGCGCACGCGCTGCCCGCCGGTGTCCGACGGGTCCAGCGCCCCGCCCGTCCGGCGCACGGCCTTGCGGTCGCCGTCGCTCAGGGCCGCGCAGACCCAGACCGCCTCCGCGTCCGGGCCGATCGCCGACAGGCCGGACACCAGCCCGCCCCCGCCGCGCCTGGCTGTGAGCGCCCCCGTCTCGTCCAGGGCGTACGAGACCGGGCCGCGGTTGGACGCGACAAGGATGCGAGCGCCGTGCGTGACAGCCATGCCACGAAACCTAGCCCGGCCCCGAAACGCTCAAACGTGCGGTTCGGCCGTCTGCGGAAAGCCCTGAGGAGGTGTACCAGCCGCGCGCCCGGCGGGAGGCTCAGGCCGCCTTGCGCTCCACGTACTCCTCGATCTCCGCCATCGGCGGCCGCTCCTCGGTGTCCACCGCGTAGGTGCGCGGCTCGAAGCCCTTCTCGCCCCGTTCGAACTGGGTGAGGGAGGGGCGGATCAGATGACCGCGGGCCAGGCGGAGTTGCGCGGTGCGGTAGATCGCGGCGGCCATCCGGCCCAGCGCCTGGCCGTCCTGGTGGCGGTGCTTGCGCACGCCGACGTCGACCTGGGCGAGGGCGTCAAGGCCCACCAGGTGCAGCGCGTCCACCAGCATGCCCAGCTCCACCCCGTATCCCACCGGGAAGGGGAGCCGTTCCAGCAGGGAGCGGCGGGCGGCGTACTCGCCGCCGAGCGGCTGCACGAAACCGGCGAGCTGCGGCCAGTGCATGTTGAGCAGCGGTCGCGCCATCAGCTCGGTGACCCGGCCGCCCTGGCCCGCCGCGGTCATCCCGGAGCCGGGATCGTCGGACAGGGCCAGCGGCCGGTCGTACATCGCTTTCACGAGGTCCACGCCCGGGTCCGTGAGCAGCGGGCCCACGATCCCGACGACGAAGTCCGACGAGAACTCCCGCAGGTCCGCGTCGACGAAGCAGACGATGTCACCGTGGGTGACGAGCAGGGAGCGCCACAGGACCTCGCCCTTGCCGGGCACGGCCGGTATGCGCGGCAGGACCGTGTCGCGGTGCACCACTCTCGCGCCGGCCGCCGCGGCCACCTCGGACGTGCGGTCCGTGGAGCCCGAGTCGACGACGACGATCTCGTCGACCAGCCCGGTCCGCTGCATGAGGTCGCGGCGGATGACGGCGACGATCTCGCCGACCGTCTCCTCCTCGTCGAGTGCCGGCAGTACGACACTGACCGACGAGCCCGAGGCCTGTTTCGCGGCCAGGATCGCGTGAAGCGGGCGATCGGCCACGGACCAGGAGCGCGTGCTCAGCCAGCGCTCGACTTCTTCCAGCACGATCTCCGGCTCCTCACATTCGTACGACTGGGGTCATGAAGGGTCTCTTCAAACAAGTGTCCGCATGGCCCATCTCGCGCATCGGACGACTATCTCAACTCTCCTGGCCTTCGGTTACAGTCTTGGACAACGCCGGTGACCTCCCGATGTCGGGGGTCGCCGTTTGCACATACCAGTGAAACAACCGCATACCGCTCATCCAGAGGGGCAGAGGGAAACGGCCCGGTGAAGCCCCGGCAACCCTCCAGTCGGTTCTCGTCGTTCATCGCGAGGCTCCCGGCTAGGGAAGGTGCCAAATCCGTCTCATGGCGAAATGCGTCATGAGGAAGATGAGGAGAAAGGGCCTCGCCTGACATGGCTGCACCGACAGTTGCAAGCATCACGAATCCCGTGGATCTCGGACCCGCCGCGGCCCTCTCCTGCCGCGAGTGCGGCCACCGGGTGCCGCTCGGCCCGGTCTTCGCCTGCGAGGAGTGCTTCGGCCCGCTGGAGATCGCGTACGACTTCTCGGACTACGACACCGAGCGGCTGCGCAAGCGGATCGAGGCGGGCCCCGCGAACATCTGGCGCTATGCCCCGCTGCTGCCGGTCCCGGCGGACGTCGCCGTCAAGCCGAACCTCAACCCCGGCTGGACCGAACTCGTCAAGGCCGACCACCTGGCGCGCGAGCTGGGCGTCACCGGCGAGCTGTACGTGAAGGACGACTCCGGTAACCCGACGCACTCCTTCAAGGACCGCGTCGTCGCCCAGGCACTGGAGGCGGCGCGCGCCTTCGGCTTCACCACCCTCTCGTGCTCCTCCACCGGCAACCTCGCGGGCGCGGTCGGCGCCGCCGCCGCCCGCGCCGGCTTCCGCTCCTGTGTCTTCATCCCGCACGACCTGGAGCAGGGCAAGGTCGTCATGGCCGCGATCTACGGCGGCGACCTCGTCGGCATCGAGGGCACCTACGACGACGTGAACCGCTTCTGTTCCGAGCTGATCGGCGACCCGGCCGGCGAGGGCTGGGGCTTCGTCAACGTCAACCTCCGTCCGTACTACGCGGAGGGCTCGAAGACCCTGGCGTACGAGATCGCCGAGCAACTGGGCTGGCGGCTGCCCGACCAGATCGTGGTCCCGGTCGCGTCCGGTTCGCAGCTCACGAAGATCGACAAGGGTCTGCGGGAGCTGATCGAGCTCGGGCTCGTCGAGGACCGGCCCTACCGGATCTTCGGGGCGCAGGCGGAGGGCTGCTCGCCGGTGGCCGCCGCGTTCAAGGCGGGCCATGACGTCGTACGTCCGCAGAAGCCGGACACGATCGCCAAGTCGCTGGCGATCGGCAACCCGGCGGACGGTCCGTACGTCCTCGACATCGCGCGTCGCACGGGCGGCGCGGTGGAGGACGTCACGGACGCGCAGATCGTCGACGCGATCAAGCTGCTCGCCCGCACCGAGGGTGTCTTCGCGGAGACCGCGGGCGGTGTGACGGTGGGCGTGACGCGCAAGCTCATCGAGAACGGCGTCCTCGACCCCACGAAGACGACGGTCGTCCTCAACACCGGCGACGGTCTCAAGACCCTCGACGCGGTGGCCGATACGGGACCGACCGCGACGATCCGTCCGAACCTCGACGCCTTCAAAGAGGCCGGCCTCGTCTGACGGCCCACCCGTCACCCGACCACCACCCCCTCAACGAGCCCGCTTCGCGAGCGCGCGTCTCCCGTCACCCGACCACCACCCCTCAACGAGCCCGCTTCGCGAGCGCGCGTCTCCCGTCACCCGACCACCACCCCTCAACGAGCCCGCTTCGCGAGCGCGCGTCCTGCGCCCACCAGCCATACCCAGACCGGAGGTCACACCACATGAGCGTCACCGTCCGCATCCCCACCATCCTGCGCACCTACACCGGCGGCCAGGCCGAGGTGACCGCCCAGGGCGCTACCCTCGCCGAAGTCATCGACGACCTGGAGAAGAACCACGCCGGGATCGCCGTCCGCGTCCTCGACGACCAGGGCAAGCTGCGCCGCTTCGTCAACGTGTACGTGAACGACGACGACGTCCGCTTCGAGCAGGGCCTTCAGACGGCGACGCCGGACGGCGCGGGCGTCTCCATCATCCCGGCCGTCGCCGGCGGCTGACGGTCACCCGGACGTGTGATCCCAGCCCTCGGCCGATGCCGGGCATCGGGGGTCCGTCGCGCGTGACGGCCGTGCCCTCGACGCGGTGCCTTCTTCGTCGGAGAAGCGGTGCCCTCTCCGTAAGAGAAACGGAGAGGGCAATTCCGCGGGGTTAAGCACGGTACAGTTGGGGAACGTGCTCGCATTCTCTTCGCCGGGCACCCCCGTTTTCTGCCTTGCTTCCGACAAGAAGTAGCCAAAGTGCGCGGGGATTTTGCGCCATTCGCTCTGTTTGCGAGGCCCGACTTGCCCTGAATTCGGGCGAATTCTCCGTACATTTCCGACCGGTCGTGCCCGGATTTCTCGTCCGACTGACCTGTTGCAGACGGCAGTTGGACAGATACATTCAGCCGCGGTCGACGCGTTCCGGCGCACGCCCCCAACCGTTGGGGGGTGAGGTCTGACCCGGGTCCGCGAAGTGTGGATCTGTGCAAGGGCCAGTAATAGGGGAGTTAGGCATGGCTCAGGGCACCGTCAAGTGGTTCAACGCGGAGAAGGGGTACGGCTTCATCGCGGTCGACGGTGGTGCGGATGTTTTCGTCCACTACAGCGCCATCCAGATGGACGGCTACCGCACTCTGGAAGAGGGCCAGCGGGTCGAGTTCGAGATCTCGCAGGGTCAGAAGGGTCCGCAGGCGGACATGGTTCGCCTGGCCGGCTGAAATACGCGCCGACGACTGAACTGTTCGACGTGTCGAGGGGCTCGTATCCCACCAGGGGTACGAGCCCCTCGGTCTGCCCGGGACCGGCCGGCCGCCTGCCCGGCCGACACCCGGCCACCACCCCTCAGCGAGCCGGCTTCGCCGGCGCACCTTGCGCCCGCCCGTCACCCGGCCACCACCCCTCAATGAGCCCGCTTTCGCGGGCGCACCTTGCACTCGGAGGGGGCGAGTGCTAATCATTGGCGTTAGCACTCTGAAGGTGAGAGTGACAAAGAAGGACCGGGTCGGTGAGGCCGCGGGCCGGGTGGGGCAAGGAACCACCGGCCGGGGCCGTCCGTCGCGGGCGCGGGCGCGGTCCGAAGTCATCACCCCCAGTCCTGGGAGGACCACTTCACATGGCCAAGATCATCGCGTTCGACGAGGAGGCGCGGCGCGGCCTCGAGCGCGGCATGAACCAGCTCGCGGACGCCGTCAAGGTGACGCTCGGCCCCAAGGGCCGCAATGTCGTCCTCGAGAAGAAGTGGGGCGCCCCCACGATCACCAACGACGGCGTCTCCATCGCCAAGGAGATCGAGCTCGAGGACCCGTACGAGAAGATCGGCGCCGAGCTGGTCAAGGAAGTCGCCAAGAAGACGGACGACGTCGCCGGTGACGGTACGACCACCGCGACCGTGCTCGCCCAGGCGCTGGTCCGCGAGGGTCTGCGCAACGTCGCCGCCGGTGCCAACCCGATGGCCCTGAAGCGCGGTATCGAGAAGGCCGTCGAGGCCGTCTCCGGTGCCCTGCTGGAGCAGGCGAAGGACGTCGAGACCAAGGAGCAGATCGCCTCCACGGCCTCCATCTCCGCCGCCGACACCCAGATCGGCGAGCTGATCGCCGAGGCCATGGACAAGGTCGGCAAGGAAGGCGTCATCACCGTCGAGGAGTCGCAGACCTTCGGTCTGGAGCTCGAGCTCACCGAGGGCATGCGCTTCGACAAGGGCTACATCTCGGCGTACTTCGCCACCGACATGGAGCGTATGGAGGCCGTCCTCGACGACCCGTACATCCTGATCGCCAACTCCAAGATCTCCAGCGTCAAGGACCTGCTCCCGCTCCTGGAGAAGGTCATGCAGTCGGGCAAGCCGCTGCTGATCATCGCCGAGGACGTCGAGGGCGAGGCCCTGTCGACCCTGGTCGTCAACAAGATCCGCGGCACCTTCAAGTCCGTTGCCGTCAAGGCCCCGGGCTTCGGCGACCGCCGCAAGGCCATGCTCGGCGACATCGCCATCCTCACGGGCGGCGAGGTCATCTCCGAGGAGGTCGGCCTCAAGCTGGAGAACGCGACCCTGGACCTCCTGGGCCGCGCCCGCAAGGTCGTCATCACCAAGGACGAGACCACCATCGTCGACGGTGCCGGCTCGTCCGACCAGGTCAACGGCCGCGTGAACCAGATCCGCGCCGAGATCGAGAACAGCGACTCCGACTACGACCGCGAGAAGCTGCAGGAGCGCCTGGCGAAGCTGGCCGGCGGCGTGGCCGTCATCAAGGCCGGTGCCGCCACCGAGGTGGAGCTCAAGGAGCGCAAGCACCGCATCGAGGACGCCGTTCGCAACGCGAAGGCGGCCGTCGAGGAGGGCATCGTCGCCGGTGGTGGCGTGGCCCTGCTGCAGGCCTCCCAGGTCTTCGAGAAGCTGGAGCTCGAGGGTGACGAGGCCACCGGTGCCGCCGCCGTCAAGCTGGCGCTCGAGGCCCCGCTGAAGCAGATCGCCGTCAACGCCGGCCTCGAGGGCGGCGTCGTGGTGGAGAAGGTGCGCAACCTGACCCCGGGTCACGGCCTGAACGCCGCGACCGGCGAGTACGTCGACCTGGTCAAGGAAGGCATCATCGACCCGGCGAAGGTGACCCGTTCCGCCCTGCAGAACGCCGCCTCCATCGCCGCGCTGTTCCTCACCACCGAGGCCGTCATCGCCGACAAGCCGGAGAAGGCCGCCGCGGCCGCTCCGGGCGGCATGCCGGGCGGTGACATGGACTTCTGATCCTTCTGAGGATCGGATCCGTCCGTCACGTACCGAGGGCGGCACTCCCTGGAGACAGGGGGTGCCGCCCTCGGGCGTATCCGGGATCACACCGCGGCGGGACGCCGATGCGGAATGCCATGGTCCACGGGGCCGTTGGACCAGTGAACATGCGCATGCATATGTCCGGCGTACCCGTACCTCGGCAAGGAGTCCCCACGTGACCGTCACCGCTTCGCCGTCCCGCGCGGCCGAGATCCTCTCCCGCCCCGCCACGATCAACGGCCTGACCGTCCGGAACCGCATCGCGATGGCGCCCATGACCCGCCAGTTCTCGCCCGGCGGCATCCCGGGCGAGGACGTCGCGTCGTACTACGCGCGCCGCGCGGCCGCGGACGTGGGCCTGATCATCACCGAGGGCACCTACGTGGGCCACGCCTCGGCCGGTCAGAGCGACCGCGTCCCGCGGTTCCACGGCGAGGAGCAGCTGGCGGGCTGGGCGAAGGTCGCCGAGGCGGTGCACGCGGCGGGCGGCGCGATCGTGCCGCAGCTCTGGCACATCGGCATGGTGCGCAAGGCCGGTGACCCGCCGTACGCGGACGCGCCGGCCGTCGGCCCGTCGGGCATCCGCCTCGACGGCACCGAGGGCACGGGCAGGGCCATGACGCGGCAGGACCTCGACGACGTGATCGGAGCCTTCGCCGAAGCCGCCGCCGCGGCGGAGCGGATCGGCTTCGACGGCGTGGAGGTGCACGGCGCGCACGGCTACCTCGTCGACCAGTTCCTGTGGGCCGGTACCAACCGGCGCACGGACGCGTACGGCGGCGACCCCGTGGCCCGTACCAAGTTCGCGGCGGAGATCGTGGCGGCCGTGCGGGAGGCGGTCTCGCCCGATTTCCCGATTCTCTTCCGCTACTCCCAGTGGAAGTCGGACAACTACGACGCCAGGCTCGCGGAGACCCCCGAGGAGCTGGAGGCGATCCTCACCCCGCTCGCCGCGGCCGGTGTGGACGCCTTCCACGCCTCCACGCGCCGCTACTGGCTGCCGGAGTTCGACGGCGCTGACCTCAACCTGGCGGGCTGGACGAAGAAGCTCACGGGCAAGCCGGCGATCACGGTCGGCTCCGTGGGCCTGGACGGCGACTTCATCCGCGCCTTCGCGGGCGAGGGCGCCCCGGTCAAGGGAATCGACAACCTCCTGGACCGGCTGGAGTCCGAGGAGTTCGACCTGGTCGCCGTCGGGCGCGCACTGCTCCAGGACCCGCGGTGGGTGGCGAAGGTCCTCCAGGGGCGCTTCGACGAACTGAAGTCGTACGACGCGGCGGCGCTGACGACGCTGAGCTGAGCCGTACACCCTCACGAGGCACGACCACCCCGTCGACCGCCGTCCTTCCGACCTCCGTTCAGAGTGTGTCGCAGGTCACATCCGACCCGTGTCACGTCCGGGCCGCCTGCTCCCATCTGGTGGGCGTCAGCAAGCGGGCAGAGGAGGACGGAAACGATGAGCGCACGACAGGAGACCGGAACGGCGACCGCGCACCGCGTGGTGATCCTGGGCGCTGGATACGCGGGCATGTCCGCGGCCATCCAGCTCGCCGCCCGGGTCAAGGGGCGCGAGGGCGTGGAGGTGACCGTGGTCAACGGGCAGGATCGGTTCACCGAGCGGATGCGGCTGCACATGACGGCGACCGGGCAGCCGCTTGCCGAGCTGAGCATCCCGGAACTGCTGGAGGGCACGGGCGCGCGGTTCGTACGCGGCTGGGTCACGGCGGTGGACGCCGACGCCAGGACCGTGCGGATCGATGACGATCGGGTGCTGCACTACGACACCCTGGTGTACGGGCTGGGCGGGGTCGCCGACACCTCGGCGGTGCCGGGGGCCGAGGACCACGCGTACACCCTGGGCGGTGCCCAGGACGCCGAGTTGCTGGCCGACCGGCTGGGGCGGCTCGACGGCGGCACGGTGGTGGTCGTCGGCAGCGGGCTGACCGGCATCGAGTCGGCGGCGGAGATCGCCGAGCGGTACCCGGCGGCGAACGTGGTGCTGGTGGGCCGGGCCGAGCCCGGTGCGGCCATGAACCCGAAGGCCAAGGCGTACGTGCACGCCGCGCTCGACCGGCTGGGCGTGACGGTGCGTGCCGGGGCCGAAGTGGTGAAGGTGCTGCCCGGCATGGTGGAGCTGGCGGGAGGGGAGAGCGTCGACGCCGACGTGGTCCTGTGGACGAGCGGCACGCGCGTGTCGCCGCTGGCGGCCGCTGCGGGGCTGGTCGTCGACGAGCGCGGACGCGTCGTCACCGACGCCGCGCTGCGGTCGGTGTCCCACCCCGAGGTGTACGCGATCGGCGACGCGGCCGCGATCCGACAGGGCTACGGCGTCATGCACGGCACCTGCCAGGGCGGCATGCCGACCGGGGTCCACGCCGCGCTGTCGATCGACCGGGTGCTCCGGGGCAGGCAGCCCAAGCCGTTCCGTTTCGGCTACTACCACACGCCGGTGAGCCTGGGACGCGGTGACGCCGTGGTGCAGTTCACGCGGCCTGACGACAGCCCGCGCCGGATCTGCCTGACAGGCCGCACGGCGGTCCGGTACAAGGAGACGGTGACCGCCTCACCCTGGCCCACTTACGGCCGCATGAAGAAGATGCCCGCTTCGGGCGCGTTCTGGCCCCGCGGGGGACGCTTCACCCGGGTCCGGGAGGACCGGTGACCAACCCGTCCGCCCACCCCGACCAGCAGGTCTTCCACGAGTACCGGCGGTTGCTGTTCTCCGTGGCCTACCGCGTCCTCGGCAGCGCGGCCGACGCCGAGGACGCGGTCCAGGACGCCTGGATCAAGTGGTCCGCCGCGGACCGCTCGCAGGTGGCCGACCCCAAGGCGTATCTGACGCGGATCGTGTCGAACCTGGCGCTGGAACGGCTGCGGTCGACCCGGCACAAGAGGGAGACATATGTGGGGCCGTGGCTGCCGGAGCCCATCCTGACCGGTGGGGATGTCTCCGAGGTCGTCACGGACGCCGAGTCGGTGTCGATGGCCATGCTGGTGGTGCTGGAGACGCTCAGCCCGCTGGAGCGCGCGGTGTTCGTGCTGAGGGAGGTGTTCGACTTCAGCCACGCCGAGATCGCCGAGGCGGTGGAACGTTCCGAAGTGGCGGTGCGGCAGGCCGCGCACCGGGCCCGCGAGCACGTACAGGCCCGACGGCCACGTTTCGCCGCGGACCGGTCGCGGCAGCGCGAGGCCACCGAGCGGTTCTTCGCCGCCGCGACCGGCGGTGACGTCAACGCCCTGATGGAACTGCTGTCCCCGGACGTCACCCTGTGGACCGACGGTGGCGGCAAGGTCCGCCAGGCCCTGCGTCCGGTGGTGGGCGCCGCCACGGTCGCCGCCTGGTTCGCGTCCATCGGCACCGTCACCTACCAGGGCATCGAGCCCGCCGACATGAAGGCCGAACTCGTCGAGATCAACGGCGGGCCGGGCATGGTGTTCAGCGGGCCGGAGCGCGTGATCGCCACCGTCACCTTCGACTTCGACACCGACGGCCGTATCACCGCCATCCACAACGTGGCCAACCCGGACAAACTCCAGGCCGTCACCGACGGCACCAGGTACGACATCGGGGCGCGCTGAGCGTCGCCACCGCGTGCTGCCGCAGCACTGGGGGACGGCCGAAGCGGTGGCGGACGCCCTCCGGTCTCGTCAGCCCGCCGCCTTCTCCAGCGCCGTGCGCAGATGCCCTTCGCTCTCCGCGAGGAGCCGCGCGGCCGAGAGCCCGTCCACGCCGCCCAGGATCGTCAGGATCGCGTTCTTGACCTCGCCGCCCGTAGCCGTCAGGGCGCGCTCGATCTCCTCGTCCGTCGCACCCGTCGCCAGCGCCACGATGCGGCGGGAGCGGGCGCGCAGCTTGGCGTTGGAGGCGCGGACGTCCACCATCAGGTTCCCGTACGTCTTGCCCAGGCGGATCATCGTGATCGTCGAGAGCATGTTGAGGACCAGCTTCTGCGCCGTGCCCGCCTTCAGACGGGTCGAGCCGGTGATCAGTTCGGGTCCTGTCACGACCTCGATGCCGTGCTCGGCGGCCGCCGCGAGGGCGCTGTCCGCGTTGCAGGACAGGCCGACCGTGAGCGCGCCGAGCGAGCGGGCGTGCTCCACCGCGCCGACCGCGTACGGTGTGCGGCCCGACGCCGAGATGCCGACCACCGTGTCACGGGCCGTCAGCCCCAGCGCGTCGAGATCCCTGGCCGCCAGCTCCCTGGAGTCCTCGGCGCCCTCGACCGCCGTCACCATCGCGTCCGGGCCGCCCGCGATCAGGCCGACGACCTGGGAGGGGTCCGTGTTGAAGGTCGGCGGGCACTCGGAGGCGTCGAGCACGCCGAGCCGCCCGGCGGTGCCCGCGCCCGCGTAGACGAGCCGGCCGCCGCGGGCCATGCGCTCCGTGATGTCGTCGATCGCGGCGGCGATCTGCGGGAGCCGCGCGGCGACAGCGGCCGGCACGGCCGCGTCCTCGCCGTTCATGAGGGCGGCGATCTCCAGTGTCGGCAGCCGGTCGATCTCCGCCAGTTCGGGACGGAACGCCTCGGTGGTCAGCGTCTCCAACTCGGCGCGGAGGTGGGGGAGGTCGGAGGAGGAGGTCATCGGAGCGGCTCTTTCCGGTGCGTGCTGCTCTGAGCGATGGACGGGCGAGTGTGACGACAGGCCCTAGCGCTTCGGCCCGCCGCTCGGGCGATGGCGGTGTGCGAGGGCCTCGTACGAGGCGGACAGCGCGGGCGCGGCGGTCTCGTACGCCCGCTGCGCCACGCCGACGAACAGGCAGTCCACGACGAGGAGTTGACTGGTACGGGACGACATCGCGGCCGGCCGCAGCTCGCTCTCGCGCGCCGTGGACGTGGTCAGGATGTGGTCGGCGTACTGCGTGACGGGCCCGTCGGGGCGGCCGGTGATGGCGACGGTCGTCGCACCGTGCTCGAAGGCGACGCGCAGCGGCTCGATGACATCGCCGGTGGAGCCGGAGTGCGTGATCGCGACCGCCACGTCCCTGCCGCGCAGTTGCACGGCGTTGGTGATGGCGAGGTGCGGATCGCTGTGCGCGTGGGCTATGAGCCCTATGCGCAGCAGCTTCTGCGCGAGGTCCTGGGCGACGAGCCCGGACGCCCCCACGCCGTAGACGTCGATACGGCGGGCGGCGGCGAGCGCGGCCACCGCGGCGCCGAGCTGCACGGTGTCCAGCCCGGCCGCCGTGTCGGCGAGGGTCTGCTGCTCGTCGTAGGCCAGCTTGGCGACGACGTCCACGAGGGGGTCGTCGACCGCGATGTCGGCGGTGACGGACGGGGCGCGGCCGGACTGCTGCTGGGCGGCGAGGCCCGCGAGCGCGAGGCGCAGGTCCCGGTAGCCGGGGTAGCCGAGGAGCCGGGCCGTACGGACGACGGTGGCCTCGCTGGTGCCGGTCAGCTCGGCGAGGCCGGTGACGGTGAGCGCCGCGCACCCGGCCGGGTCCCCGGCGACGGCCTCGGCGACACGCTGCATGGACCGGGTCATGGAGGGTGCGAGGGTCCGCACCTTGGCGGCGAGTGCGGCGGGGGCGGGAGGCGCGCTGGAGCCCGCCGACCCCTTCCCGAAAATTTCCTTCACTTCCTGGGTCACATTGTGAAAGATATTTTCGAGTGGGAGGTGTGGTCAAGAGTGCGCACAATGAGGGCATGGATCCCATCAGTCCCCTGGAACAGGCCCTGCACGCGGCCCGTGCGCGCGTACTCGCCGATCTGGTCACGGGAGAGGTCGCCGAGGCGGACGTCGTCTCACTCGTCGAGGACTCCGTCGTACAACGGCGATGGTGGGTCGAGCAATGGCCCGACGGCGCCGACTACGTGGCGGGGCTGGTCGCGCAGGACGTCCAGGACGCGCTGCTGGAGCGGTACGGACGCTGGCCGCTGTGCCCCGTCTGCCCCTCCGGCGGCCCGCACGCCCTCGACGTCGAGCCGGAACTCGGGCCGGACCCGTACTGGGTGTGCCACAAGGCCGGAGTGAAGGTCGCGGCGGTGGGGTCGCTGGGGCAGGCGACGGGCCGGATGTCCTCGTCGTGACGACCGGCCCGCGCGGCTGCCTCCATCCCCCCGGCGGGACAGGTCAGACGTCGGAGGGCACGGGATTCTCGACGGCCGCCGCCCCGGCCACCACCCGGGACGTCCGGCCGCGCCGCTGCAGCCGCAGGGAGAGGACGACCGCACCCAGGCCGGTAGCGGTCATGGCCGCTCCCGCCCATGCCGTCGAGGAGAAGCCCAGCCCCGCGTCGATGACCGCGCCGCCGAGCCAGGGTCCTCCGGCGTTGCCGAGGTTGAAGGCCGCGGTGGTGGTGGCGCCGGCCAGGGTGGGGGCGGCGGTGGCCACGTTGAAGAGGCGGGCGTTGAGGGCCGGTGCGGTGTAGAAGGCGGAGACGCCGAGGAGGAAGGCGATGAGGACGGCCGCGGTGGCGTACTGCCCGAGGAGGGCGAGTGTGACCAGCAGGACCGTCGAGGCGCCGGTGCCGGAGAGCAGGACGCCGAAGAGGTGCGCGTCGGCGACGCGCCCGCCGATCGTCGTACCGACGAGTGCGCCGACCCCGAACAGGGCGAGCACGGTCGGCACCCAGCCGGAGTCGAGCCCCGCCACGTCCGTGAGCAGCGGTGCGAGATAGCTGAAGGTGCAGAAGACCCCGCCCGCGGCGAGCATCACGACGGCGATGGCGAGCCAGACCTGCGGATCGCGGTAGATGGTCATCTCGTGCCGGAGGCGGGGCCTCTCGTCGGGCAGCGGGATGCGCGGGATGAGGGTGACGACACCGACGAGGGCGACGGCCGAGGCGGCCGCGACGGCCCAGAACGCGGAACGCCAGCCGAGGTGTTCGCCGAGGAAGGCACCGGCGGGGACACCGAGTACGTTCGCGATGGACAGCCCGCCGATCATCACGGCGAGCGCACGGGCCCGGGCACCGACGGGCGCCATCGCCACGGCGACGGACGCGCCGACCGCCCAGAACCCGGCACAGGCCAGCGCGCTGACCACGCGGGAGGCGAACAGCACGGCGTACGACGGCGCGAGCGCACCGGCGACCTGCCCGAGCCCGAACAGTGCGATCAGCGAGACGAGCGTCGTACGCCGGGGCAGCCGCAGGGTGGCCACCGCGAGGAGCGGTGCCCCGATGACCATCCCGATCGCGAACGCGGAGATCAGCAGCCCGGCCCGGGGGATCGAGACGCCCATGTCCTCGGCGATGGGCGGCAGCAGCCCCGAGAGCATGAACTCACTGGTACCGAGTGCGAAGACGGAGAGTCCGAGGACGTAGACGGCCAGGGGCATGCGGGGCCGTGCGGCAGGTGAGGGCATGTCCATGGGCAACGCCGGTCGGCGTGCCGGAATTCCCGCGCTTCAGGAGCCCAGCCGCGCCAGTTCGGCGCGCAGGTTGCGGCGGGCCGGCTCCTCCCACTCCCGTTCTCCGTGCGGCGTCCGGAACAGCCGTGGCAGGCCGAGGAGTTGGCGCAGGAGGTCCGCGCGGGCCGTGCGGAACGCGTCGTCGGGGACGAACGCGTACTCCTCGCGGACCGCCGCCGTGTACGTGGCGTACGTCTCCGCGGGCGCCGCCAGGATCGCCAGGTCGGCGTCGCACAGCACCGCGCCGTTCGCGTCGCCGGGCTCGGGCGCGTGTGTGACGGTGAGCCGGACCAGCCGGGCGACCTCGGCCGTCGTGGCCTGCGGCACCCCGGCCTCGGGAAGCGCGCGCTCGGCGAGCCGGGCCGAACGCTCCTCGTTCTCCGAGCGCTCCGGGAGATGAACCGCGTCGTGGAACCAGGCCGCGAGGCGCACCGCGGCGGGGTCGTCGGCGTACTCCTCCAGTACGTCGATGTGGTTCAGGACCGCCGTGAGGTGCGCGAGGGTGTGATAGCGGCGCCGCGGTTCCTGCCAGCGGGCGAGGAGGCTGTCGGCGTACGGCACCGGGTCGGGACCGCCGCCGGGGCCTCGGGCCTCCTCCAGAGCACGGGTCCAGCGGGAGCGGAGGCTGTCGAGGTCGGCCATGCGCTCATTGTCTCCATGGCCGTCGGCTCCACGGCCGTCGGCGTCATCGAAGCAGGCCGACTGCTGCCGGCCTGCTTGGCACGACTTCACATGCCCCTCCATGCATGTGCTCATCGGTACGCCGGAAAGAGAGCCTTCTCAGGCCGCGAGGCCCGTCTCCGGGACCGCGCGGGAACGCAGCATCCGGAAGACGACGTCCAGGGCATCGATTTCGTCGTCGTCGAAGTGGTCGTCGATGATCCCGCGGCTCCTGAAGAGGCTGTTCTCGTACAGGTCGCGGATGCTGATCAGGCCGTTCGCCGCGACATACCGGACCATCAGGCCGACCAGGTCGATCTGGTCGGCGGAGAGGTCGTGGTCGACGATGAAGCCGGCGAAGGCATCCTGCGCCGCCGTCCGGTCCAGGCCGCCGATGCGGCGCAGGAACACGCCGAGACCGCCGTCGGCCTCCCGCTTCTGCTCCAGGTCCTCGGCGGAGGCGACTCCCTCGGCCAGGAACACCTTTTCCAGGGTGGCGAGGTCCTCGGCCGTGATCTGCTCGTTCCCGCGCAGCTTGCGGACCGCCTCCTGCTCACGGTGGCTCTGCAGGTAGGCGCGGGCCTTCTGCTTGAAGCGCTCCTCGTCCGTGCCGACAGGCAGCCCCTTGAGTTCGATCTCCGTCAGGTCCCCGTGGTCTTCCGCGATGTCCGTGTAGACGATCTTCCGGGCGGCGGGCGCGTCGACCAGATGGGCCAGACCGCGCACGCGGCGCCGCACCTGCTCCAGCATCGGGATGGTCACGTTCTCCCACCACGCGTCGTCGACGACGGCATCCAGCAAGGACGCCTGGTCGCGGACAACGGGAATGTTGGTCTTGCCGAGCAGGTCCTGAGCGAGCTCCTGAATCTGGCCGCGCAGGCGCGGGTAGTCGGAGCTGCCTTCCAGGGCAGCGAGCTGGAGACGGTAGGCGATGAGATCGAATCGCTTGGCCTCCTCGCCCTTGTCCTCGCCCTCGGGCCAGTAGTCGGACGGCAGGCCGAGAACGTCCTCGCTCAGCGCGTGGGCCGCGTCGTCGCCGATGCGGTGCCAGGACGCGAAGTCGCCACCGAACACCTCGACATGACGACGGTGCGGTCGTACGAGGAAGTTGTCGAGGTTCATACCGCGCACAGTTTCGTGGAGGCGGTGTGCGACTGCCCAGCGCAGTGACGCCTCGGTGTCGATCGCGTCCGGGCCGCCGTCCTGTGCCGGGTCGGGAGCCTGGTGGCGGTCCAGCGCCCGGATGAGGTCGAGCTGGCGCTGCAGGAGCTTCTCGGTGAGCGTCGGAGCCTGCCGGGCCGGGGCACGGTCGAGCTCCTGGTTGAAGAACTCCGCGTTGCCGCACAAGTCGAAGACGTGGAACCCGTCCTTGTGGCGGCCGGGCCCGTAGATGTCCTCGCAGAGGCGGGTGCCACGGCCGATCATCTGCCAGAACTTGGTACGCGAGTACACCGGCTTGAACAGGACGAGGTTGAGTACCTCGGGCACGTCGATACCGGTGTCCAGCATGTCGACGGAGATGGCGATGTCAGGAGCCTTGGCCGGGTCGGAGAAGTCGTCGATGAGTTGCTGGGGGTTCTTCTCCTGGTAGGTGATGACACGGGCGTCGTTCCCGGCGCCCTGCCGGTAGTGGAGGTCGTACCGCTCCTCGATGGCCAAGGCATGCGTGTTGTTCTTGGCGAAGATGATCGTCTTGCCGAGCCGGTCTCCACCCTCCACCCGCAGACCGTGCCGCATCAGGACCTCGAGCGCGTTGTCGATGGTCGGCCGGTTGAACAGAAAACGGTTGACCTCGTCTGCGGACACAGCGTCCGGGACCTGCCCGTCCTCGGTCCACTCCAGGTTGTCCCAGGCCTCCTGCTGTTCCTCGGTGAGGTCGTCGTACCGGAACCCACGCCTGAGGGAGTCGAAGGGTACGTCGACGACGTTCGGCTTCACCAGGAAGCCGTCCGTGGCCGCCTGGTCCAGGCTGTAGGAGTCGGTCGGGACGCCGTCCTCCAACTGGAACAGCTGGTACGTGTTGTGGTCGACATCGTCCTTGGGCGTGGCCGTCAGACCCAGGAGGAGGCTGTCGAAGTACTCGAAGAGCTCGCCGTACTTGTCATAGACAGAGCGGTGGGCCTCGTCGATGACGACCAGATCGAAGAAGCCCGGTCCGAAGCGGCGACGGCCGTCCTCCGTGATCTCGTTGACCAGGTTCATCATGGTCGGGTACGTCGAGACGTAGACGTGGGCTTCGGTCTTCTTCTCGGTGAGGAGGTTGACCGTCACGCTGTTCGGCAGGTGCTCCTTGAACGCGCGCACCGCCTGGTTGACCAGAGCCTGGCGGTCGGCCAGGAAGAGGATGCGGCGCGCCCAGCCTGCTCGCTGCAGCAGTTCGGCGAAGGCCACCGTGGTACGGGTCTTGCCCGTACCGGTCGCCATGACGAGCAGAGCACGGCGGCGGTTCTCCTTCTCGAAGCTTTCGCTGACGCGCTGGATGGCCTGCAACTGGTAGGGGCGACCCGCGATGCCCTGGTTGACGTTGGACGACTTCAGGGCGAGCCGGCCGGCCCGCTGGCGGATCAGCCAGTGCAGTTCGTCCTTGGTGCGGAAGCCCTGGACCTTACGGGGCGGATAACCGTTGCCCTCGTCCCACAGGTAGGTCTCGTAGCCGTTGGTGTAGAAGACCACCGGCCGCTGGTTGTAAGCGGCTTCGAGCGCATCGGCATAGAGCTTGGCCTGCTGGCGGCCGGCGCGGGCGTCGACACGGGTGCGCTTGGCTTCGACGACGGCGAGAGGCAGGTCGTCGTCGCCCCACAGGACGTAGTCCACGTAGCCCTTGCCGGACTTGCTGATCACCCCGGGCTCGCTGTTGACCGGGAACTCGCGGTCGCGATCCTCAGCGAGCTCCCAGCCCGCCTCCTTGAGGAGGAGATCGATGAACAGGTCGCGGGTGGCGGCCTCGTCGTAGTCGTGGGCGTCGGGGCGAGCCTCGTTGGCCTTGCGGAGCTCGGTGATCCGGGCGCGCAGCTCGGCCACCTCGGAGGCGAGCTTTGCGCCCTTCGCACGCTCCTCGGCCAGTTCCTTGGCCTGCGCGTCCCAGCGTGCCTGGTCCTCCTCGGCCTGCTTCTTCAGCTCGGCCTGGCGACGCTGCTTGACCTCGGCGGGTACGGGGCGCGGAATGCGCTGGGTGTCGAACTGAACGCCAGGGGCGGGAGCCGCGGCCGGGTCGGGCGCGTAGGTCCGGGCGAACCAGTAGAAGACGTGGAACAGCTCGGCGACCGTCCGTACCGCGTCCCTGGCCTGGACGGGGGACGGGCGGTGCACGGCGTAGTTGCCCTGGCGCCGGATGAGGTCCATCTTCGCGCTGAGCGTCGGCCCGACCAGGTTCCGCATGCTCGGCTCGTTGAGCATCGCGCTCAGGTCGTTCTGGTACGGAGGCCGCAGCGCGGAGTCCCTGTCGTACATCCAGTGCACGGCGAGCTCAAGGACCCGGCGGGCGTAGAAGCAGGAGGTACGGGGGTCCGCGTAGGCGAGGCGCTCGGCGCGGAGCGCCTCGTCGTAGAGGGCGGGCCACTCGGTGCGGAGGAAGTGGAAGTTGCTTTGCGGCCGGCCGATGTCTTGGGCGGCGGTGATGCTCCGGGAGTCCTTCGCGCTTTGCTCGTCCCGGTTCTCGCGCTGCACCTGGCCCTTGCCGTGCCCCTCGATGGCCATGACCGAGTCGTGTCCCTTCCCCTGTGAGTGCGATGCGCCTTCCCCCCGGGGCTGCTGCGGCACTCAGTGGCCTGCGTGACGTGCTGTGACAGTTGCCAGGACGCCGACCGGCCGGTCGGCGGTTGCGGAACGGTCGGCGACTGGGTGGTGCGTGGTGCGGCCGGATTTTCAGGCCCCGCGCGCCGGCTCCGTCATTTCAGAGAGTGCCGGAGAAGGCACGGCGCTGCAGGGAGACGAAAAGTTCGTCCAGAGCGTCGAGGTGGCTCTCGTGTGCCTGCTTCGTCTGCCGGATGGCGAGCACCTTGCGCTGAAACGCACGCTGCTCCTCAAGAAGGGGCAGTTTGAAGGTGACCGCCCCCATTGTCTTCTGGTTGACCTTGTATGTGCCGTTTGTCGTCCGGGCTACGCTTTCGATCTGGTGACGGACATGTGGTGTCGCCCAGACATGGGTCAAGTACTCCTGAACGATCAGGTCGCTGCGGATCGGGGCGGAAAGGACTGTGTCCGGATACACCGTGTCGGCCATGGCGGCGTCCGGGAACACTCCTTTCCCGACCAACCTTCGATTCCCGTTTCCGCGGCACACCATGAAGAGATCTTCGGTGACGGCGTAAGCAGTCGTCGGATCTTGTGTGAAAGTTCCCATTTTCCACGCAGAACCGTTGAAGGAATCTCCGGTTACCGCGGAGAGAGTGAGAACCTTGGCCTCCACGTCGCCCTGTGACGAGGGAGAGATGCCGTTGCTCAGCTTCCTCTCCAGGACCATGTCCAAGTTGACCGTGCGGCCCTTGTCGGGGGACTGCTCGCCGAACATGTCGATGAAGACGGACTGTGTGAGCTCTCTCAGGAGGGCGATCGCTCGGCGGCGCTCGGCTCGCAGCGTGTCCACCCGCTCCAGCACGGTGGCGATGCGCTTCTGCTCCGTTGTGGACGGGCAGTAGAACTTCGCACCCAGCAGGTCGCCTTTGTTGACATGCTTCATCGTCGCGCCATGCAGATGACGCTCGGATTCGCGCAATACGTGACCAATCGCGTAGCGCAGGTATTGCTTGTCCACTCGGCTCTGGTCGGGCTGCACCCGGAAGATGTGCTGATTGAGCACGGCTACATCCGGTTCGGTCCATTCGAACACCCCGAGGGTGGCCGACCAGGAGACAAGGAGGTCACCAGGGTGGACCTTCACCCCTTCCGGCACTGCTCTTTGTGTCCGGTTGAACGGCTTGGTGCTGTCCGTCAGGTTCTGGATGCGGATGATCCGCGCTCCCGAATCACCCCAGTCGGTGGCCTTGAAGGCCATACCGTTGGTGAACTCCGCAACCTCGCCGAGCGAAGAAAAAGGCAACGTCACGTCAGCATCTCCCTCAGCTTCGCCGTACCTGCCTCGATCTCCTTGTTCAACTGCTCCAGATCGGTCAGGATCTCCAGCGGCGGCCGTGTCACGACCTCCTCGTGGACGATCTCCTTGTAGCGGTTCAAGGAGAGGTCGTAGCCCTGAGCGGCGATGTCGGACTTCGAGACGCAGAAGCTCTGCTCCGTACGGGCACGGTGGCGCTCGTCGGTGGTGCGGCGCTTCCAACGGGTCAGAACGTCCGGGAGGTTGTTCTTCGCGTGCTCCTCGGCCGTGAGATCGGTGGCGCGGGCGCCCAGGCGGTCCTCCGCCAGCAGCGGGTTGCGCTTGTCGTCCAGGCTGAAGCCATCCGCCTGGACGTCATAGAACCAGACCTCGTCCGTGCCACCGGAATCGGTCTTCGTGAAGAAGAGGATGGCGGTGGAGACGCCGGCGTACGGCTTGAAGACGCCCGACGGGAGCTTCACCACCGCGTCGAGTTTCTGGTCCTCCACCAGCATGCGGCGCAGTTCCTTGTGCGCCTTCGTCGAACCGAAGAGGACGCCGTCGGGGACGATCACCGCGGCCCGGCCGCCCGGCTTGAGCAGCTTGAGGAAGAGAGTCAGGAAGAGGAGTTCCGTCTTCTTGGTCTTGACGACCTTCAGCAGGTCCGAGGAGGTCGTCTCGTAGTCGAGGCTGCCGGCGAAGGGCGGGTTCGCGAGGATCAAGGAATAGCGGTCGGTCTCCTCACCCGCGCTCTGCGAGAGGGAGTCGCGGTAGCGGATGTCCGGGCTCGCGACGTCGTGCTGCAGCATGTTCATCGAGCCGATGCGAAGCATGGTCGAGTCGAAGTCGAACCCGTGGAACATGCTGTTGTTGAAGTGATGCTGGTTGTCGGCCTCGACCAGGTCGTCCTTGTGGACACGCTGCACGTACTCGGACGCGTTCACCAGGAATCCGGCCGTACCGCAGGCGGGGTCGCAGATCTCGTCGCGAGGGTTCGGCTCGGTCATCTCGACCATGAGCTGAATGATGTGCCGAGGGGTGCGGAACTGCCCGTTCTGGCCTGCTGAGGCGATCTTGCCGAGCATGTACTCGTACAGATCGCCCTTGGTGTCCTTGTCCTGCATCGGGATGCCTTCCAGGAGGAGGACAACCTTGGACAGCAGGTTCGGCGTCGGGATCGTGAAGCGGGCGTCCTTCATGTGGTGCGAGTACGTGGAGTCCTCGCCGCCCAGTGTGCGCAGATAGGGAAAGACCCTCTCGGCGACCGTCTTGTACATCTGCGCCGGCTCGGCGTCCTTGAAATTCTGCCAGCGCAGGTCCTGCTGATCAGGGCCGAAGAAGGGATTGGTGTCCTGGATGCCGCGCCGGGCCATCTTGTCCTTGACCAACTGCAGCTCGTCCAGACGCCGGATGAAGAGGAGGTAGGTGATCTGCTCCATTACCTCCAGCGGGTTGGAGATCCCGCCCGACCAGAACGCGTCCCAGACGCGGTCCACCTTGCTCTTCAGCTCGCCCGTAATCACACGAGCGATCCTACGGCCCGCCAGTGACAACAGCGGCCGATGCGGAGGGTACGGAACACCTCGGATCGGACCCGTATCGCTCACGTCACAACCGCGTGATCATCCTGGACTCTCACTCGCGAGGTGTCATGGTCCTGGACAGCCGGACCAAGTCCAAGAACGCACCGAACGTGCACTGCGTCACTACGCGCAAGTACCGGTGCCTGGGGCAGACCACGCCTAGCGTGACCCCATGACGAATGCAGATCTGCGTGACGACGTACGCGACCCGGAACTGCCCGGCCGGCTGCTGACCGTCGAGCGCGATGCGCTCATCCCGCTGCTGCGGGCGCGCCCGGACGTGGACTTCGCGCTGCCTGCCGCCGCGTGTCCGGGGTGGACCGTGCGGCATGTGCTCGCGCACTGTTCGGCCGCGCTGACTCGGGTGGTGGAGAGCCGGTTCGAGAAGGGCGTGTTCAGTCCCGAGGCGAACGACCGTGACATCGCCGAACGCGCAGGGTGGACGAACGCCCGGGTCGTCGACGAGCTGGAGCACGGGATGACCGCGGCGGGCGCCGCGATCGCGCGGGCCGGCGGGGCGCTGGACCTGGTGGCGCTCGGCATGGGGGTCCCCCCACGCCCTCAAGGCAGTGGGGGAGGGTGCACGCCGGGGACGTACGGGAGGCGCTCGGGGAGCCGGGGGCGTACGCGGGGGACGGACTGCCGTACGCGCTCGCCCTGCTCGCCCGCATCACACACGAGAAGGCGCACGTCCCGCTCCACGCCGACCTCGACGACGCCGACGAGCCGCTGCGACTGGGCGACGCGAACGGGCAGCACCCGCCGGCCAGGTACATCGGTGACGCGTCCACCCTGATCCGGCTCTACGCGGGCCGCCCGCCGGCGGGGACGCGGTACGAGCTGGCGGGAGTGGAGGAGGGAGAACTGAACATCTTCGGCTGAGGGCGCCCGCGCCGGCCGGCGATCCACTCGTCCCGGCACCTCCGCTCGGCGTACCCTTGAATTGGACTAGACCTGTAGCGGCCAGGGCGACAGGCCCTGGGGAACACCGACGGAAGGGGTCCTGATGAGTACGCGTGCAGTCCTGGAGGTGATCGCCCTCGACGTCGAGGACGCGATCGCCGCCCGGGTCGGAGGCGCGGACCGCCTCGAGCTGGTCGCCGACATGGCCGCCGACGGGCTCACCCCGCAGGTGGAGACCTTCACCGCGATCCGTGCCGCCGTCGACATCCCGCTGCGCGTGATGCTCCGTCTGCGGGACGGGTTCGCGGCCGGTGACATCGAGGCGCTCGTACGTGTCGCGCGCGAGCTGCGCGCGGCCGGCGCCGACGAGTTCGTGCTCGGGTTCCTCGACGAGAACGGCGGGCCCGACCTCGACGCCGTCAGCCGGCTGGTCGCGGAGCTGGACGGCTGCCACTGGACCTTCCATCGTGCGATCGACCGTGCCGCCGACCGTGAGTCCCTGCGCAAGCAGCTCGCCGACCTTCCGGGCCTGGACGCCTACCTCACGGCGGGCTCGCCCGACGGCGTGGACGACGGCCTGCCCGTCCTGGTCGCCGAGCAGGCCCGGCGCGGCGAGCCCGGCCACACCCAGCGGCTCCTGGTCGGCGGTGGCCTCCGCCTCGACCACGTCCCCCGGCTGCGCGCCGCCGGTGTCGACGCCTTCCACATCGGCGGCGCGGCCCGCCCGCACGGCTGGACCGGACCGGTCTCGCCGGAGGCGGTACGCCAGTGGCGCACGGCCGTCGACGGCTGACCGGCACGGCGGTGTGAGCGGGGCGCGGCGGCCACGCGACCGTCGCGGCCCGGCCCCGGTGTCGTGGGTGGCGGAGGGCTCGCCGTCGCAGGCGTGGTTTCACCGCCGTGACATGACGTCATGTCACGGAGCGATATCCGCCACGTAGTTGTTGTGTGCTGACCGTCCCCCGACGATCACCGCGCGCCTTCCGGCGTGCATAGTAGGGGCGTTCCGGCCAAGCCGGAGCATGACAAGAATCAGCCACAGGGGGGCCAACTCCATGCCATTCATACGCCGCCGCGGCGTCACGGCCGCCGTCGCCGTGATCGCCGCGGTCATGGTGACCGCCACGGCCTGCGACAGCAAGACGAAGGACGAGGGCAAGGCGTCCGCCTCGTCGTCGGCCCAGGGCGACCAGAATGATCCGGGCGTCGACACCGGGCAGGACGAGGGCGGGAACACGCTGGGCGGCTTCAAGCTGCCGGACGGCATTCCCACCGACCTCACCGGTCAGGCCCTGCAGAAATGGAAGGACGGCGGCTGGAAGGACTTCAGTGACTGGAAGTCCAAGGCGGAGGAGTTCGCCAACCCGTACATCAAGGACTTCTGGACGCCCGAGCGGGTCGCCGAGGCCAAGTCGGCCATTCCCGGGGTCACCGAGGCGAGCAGCACCAGCACCAGCTCGGGCGGCGGCACCACGTACATGTGGACGCCCGACGGCAAGGTGAAGCGCAAGACCGCGACGCGGGTGAAGACGACGTACCACCGGTACGCACCACCCGTGGGCAAGATCTTCTTCACCACCCCGCAGGGCAGCATGGTGTGCTCCGGCGCGGTCGTCACCGACCCCGCGCACCCCGGCAAGTCCAACCTGGTGTGGACGGCCGGCCACTGCGTGCACGCGGGCAAGGGCGGCGGCTGGTTCCGCAACATCGCCTTCGTGCCGTCGTTCGACAACACCGGCCGCTACAACATGCAGCAGGCGGGGCAGAACATCCGCTCCAAGTCGGTCTCCCCGTACGGCATCTGGTGGGCGAACTGGGCCTCTACGTCCCAGGCGTGGATCAAGGGCGGCACCCACACGGGCACCGTGGCCAACACCTACGACTACGCGCTGCTGCACGTGAAGCCCGAGAAGGGGAAGAAGTCCCTCCAGGAGTCGATCGGTTCGGCGCTCCCGGTGTGGTTCAACGCCCCCGCGGCCAACAAGATCAAGAGCATGAAGGTCCGCGGCTACCCGGCCGAGTCCCCGTACGACGGCTCGAAGATGTACGACTGCCGCGGCGCGACCAAGCGCTCGGTGCTCGGCTACAGCTACCCGAGCAAGTACCCGGCGATGTACATGATCGGCTGCACGCTGAACGGCGGCGCCTCGGGCGGTCCTTGGTTCATGACGCACAACAAGCGCACGTACCTGGTGTCGAACAGCTCCCTGAGTGACCGCAGGTCCTGGGTGAGCGGACCGCGACTGGGCACGGGTGCCAAGCAGATGTACCTGGCGGTCAGCAAGAAGTTCAAGACGTCCAACTGATCCAGGCGTCCCCCGCGGCCCCCGGTGCCCTCGTCCTGTAGGCGCCGGGGGCCGTGCCGTTCAGCCCAGCTGGGGCGGCAGTGGTGCCGTGTGGGTGACGATCAGGCCCGAGACCGCTCGGGTCAGGGCCACATACAGGCGGCGCAGGCCCGTTCGTTCGTCCGGTTCGCCGTCGACGACGGCCTGCGGCTCGTCGAGGACCACGTAGTCGTACTCAAGCCCCTTGGCGAGCGACGCCGGGACCAGGGTCAGCCGGGTCTCCCGCGTGGTCTCCTCACCGGGGCCGAGATGGCCGATGCCGGCCTCGGCGAGCGCCTCGGCGAGCGCGGGGACGCGGGCGTCGGCGGCGATCAGACCGGTCGAGCCCTCCCGCAGCAGCAGCTCCGTGCAGGCGGCGATGACATCGGAGTCCGTCGCGGTCGCCCGCACCTCGAAGAACCCGGGGTTCTCACGCACCGACGCGACCGGCGTCAGACCCGGCGCGATGTGCGGCAGCAGCCGGGAGGCGTACGTGATCACGTCCGTCGGCACACGGAAACCGGCCGTCAGCTCCTCGATGGCCGCGTCGGACTTCCCGAGATGGGCGAGCGCCTCCTGCCAACTGCGCGTCGCCCAGGGCGTGGTGCCCTGCGCGAGATCGCCCAGCACGGTCGCCGAACCGGTCGTGCAGCGGCGGCCGACGGCCCGGTACTGCATCGGTGAGAGGTCCTGCGCCTCGTCGAGGACGACATGCCCGAGCGAGTGCGTGCGCTGGACGAGGTCGGCCGCCTCGTCGATCAGCACGGCGTCCGCGGCCGACCACCGGGCGGACTTCACGGACCGCACCGGCTTCGCCCAGAGGATCTCCTTCTGCTCGTCACCGTCGAGGACCCCGTCCGCGTGTTCGGCGAGGAAGTCGGCGTCGGTGAGCAGCCGCAGGACCAGCTTGGCGGGATCGACGGGCGGCCAGATCGCCTTGACCGCCGCCTTCACGGCCGAGTTGCGGGCGACGGCGTCCTGCACGCGGTCGTCCGGCGCCTCCCCGGACCGCTCCATCTGGACGAGCACGGCGTGCGCGATCCGCTGCGGAAGGGCCTCGCGGGCAGCGCCGTAGCGGATGTCCCGGGCGAGCAACTCCGCGACGATCGCCTCCAGTTCGTACGCGGGTACCCGCCAGCGCCGTGAGCCGCGCACCACCACGACCGGCTCGGTGGGCAGGGTGACGTGTGAGCGGACGGCCCTGCGCAGAACCTCCGCCATGCGGGCGTCGCCCTTGACGACGGCGGCGGCCGCGGTGTCGTCCCCGCGCACCTCGACATGCGCGACGAGGTCGTCGACCGTCGCCTGCGTGACCGCCAGCTCGCCGAGAGCGGGCAGCACCTGCTCGATGTAGTGCAGGAAGGACCTGTTGGGGCCGATGACGAGGGTGCCGGTGCGGGCGAGCCGCTCGCGATGGGCGTAGAGGAGGTACGCGACCCGGTGCAGGCCCACCGCGGTCTTGCCCGTCCCCGGGCCTCCCTGCACACAGACGGTGCCGGACAGCCCGCTGCGGACGATCTCGTCCTGCTCGGGCTGGATGGTGGCGACGATGTCACGCATCGGGCCGACGCGCGGGCGCTCGATCTCCTGCTGGAGCAGCTTGCTGGTGGTCGCCGCCTCGGCGGGGTCCAAGAGGCGTTCGTCCTCGTACGCGGTGAGGTCGCCGCCGGTGTAGCCGAAGCGGCGGCGCAGCGCGATGTCCATCGGGTCCTTCTTCGAGGCCCGGTAGAACGGCTGGGAGACGGGCGCGCGCCAGTCGATCACCATCGGGTCGCCGTCCGCGTCGTGGACGTGCCGCCGCCCGATGTAGAAGTTCTCGCCCTCCGCGCCCTCCGCCTGGTCAGCGCCATGGGGGTCCCCCCGCTCGAGCGAAGTCGAGAGTGGGGGAGCGTGCAGGTAGTCGAGGCGGCCGAAGAAGAGCGGGGTGTGGCTCAGGTCGGCGAGGGCCTTGATGCGCTCGTCGATCTGGCGGGCGAGAACCGCGGCGTTGACCCAGTTCGCTGTGACGTTGCTGATGTCGAGGTTCTCCGCGTCCTCGCGCATCGCGCGCAGCGCCGCCCGGGAGGCGGTGAGATGGGAGCGCTCGCGGGAGAGGGGGTCGGGGGCGGACGGGATGGACGACGTGGACACGGGAGGCTGCCTCCGGGGCGGGTTCGAGCGAAGTCGGGAACGCTGGTGCGGTGACCGGAAAGGTTCACCGGCTCGCGGGCCGGCCGTCACGGTGTCGAGTGATGGTTTCAGCCGTCCGCGAGTGGCGGTTCAGCCGTCCGGTTTCCGTCCGGACGACGGCTCTCCGCGAGGGGAGGCGGGCAAGGGACGGGATTGTAGGTGAACGCCTATCACGGCGGCCAATGGATTTCCCGCAGCCTCATGCCCTCAGGCGGGACACGGGCTCACGACGGTGGGAGAAGCAAGCCGCGCAGGTTACGTCCTTGGACCGACGCCATCCGGGTCAAGCGGTTCCACCATGGGGAACATGAGTGCAGCAACCGTCTCCGCCGTCCCCGGCCGGCCCGGACCGCCGTCCGGTGCGACCGCCCTCGGCCAGGCGCACCGCCGCCACCGCCTCGGTGACGTGCTGCGTGCCGTGAGGGTGTTCGCGGGCGCCGCGTTCGACGTGCTTCTCTTCGGTGAGTACTGCGAGGAGATGGGCGTGCGCCGCCACCGGTAGCGGCGCCCGTCCCCGGCTCTCAGCTCTCTCCGGCCAGCAGCTCGTCCGCGTCCATGATCCGGTACGCGTACCCCTGTTCCGCCAGGAAGCGCTGGCGGTGGGCGGCGAAGTCCTGGTCGATGGTGTCGCGGGCCACGACCGAGTAGAAGTGCGCCTGGTGTCCGTCGGCCTTGGGCCGCAGCACCCGTCCCAGCCGCTGGGCCTCCTCCTGCCGCGACCCGAACGTCCCCGACACCTGGATGGCGACGGTCGCCTCCGGCAGGTCGATGGAGAAGTTCGCCACCTTGGACACGACGAGCACACTGATCTCGCCCTCACGGAAGGCGTCGAAGAGCTTCTCGCGCTGGGCGTTGGAGGTCTCGCCCTTGATGACGGGAGCGCCCAGGTGCTCGCCCAGCTCGTCCAACTGGTCGATGTACTGCCCGATGACGAGGATCTGCTGCCCGGCGAAGCGCCGCACCAGCGCCTCGGTCACCTTCCGCTTGGTGTCGGTGGTGGCGCAGAACCGGTACTTCTCCTCGGTCTCGGCGGTGGCGTACGCGAGCCGCTCGGAGTCGGTGAGGTTCACCCGCACCTCCACGCAGTCGGCGGGCGCGATGTACCCCTGGGCCTCGATCTCCTTCCAGGGCGCGTCGAACCGCTTGGGTCCGATGAGGGAGAACACGTCCGACTCGCGGCCGTCCTCCCGCACCAGGGTCGCCGTCAGCCCGAGCCGCCGGCGCGCCTGCAGGTCCGCCGTGAACTTGAAGACGGGCGCGGGCAGCAGGTGCACCTCGTCGTAGACGATGAGCCCCCAGTCCCGGGAGTCGAACAGCTCCAGGTGCGGGTAGACACCCTTCCGCTTGGTGGTGAGCACCTGGTAGGTGGCGATGGTGACCGGGCGGATCTCCTTGCGTGTGCCGGAGTACTCGCCGATCTCGTCCTCGGTGAGCGACGTGCGCTTCACCAGCTCGTGCTTCCACTGTCGGGCGGAGACGGTGTTGGTGACGAGGATGAGGGTGGTGGCCTTGGCCTGGGCCATGGAGCCCGCGCCGACGAGCGTCTTGCCCGCCCCACAGGGCAGGACGACGACTCCGCTGCCGCCGTGCCAGAAGTTCTCCACGGCCTGCTTCTGGTAGGCCCGCAGGGCCCAGCCGTCCTCGCGCAGCTCGATGGGGTGCGCCTCGCCGTCGACGTACCCGGCCAGGTCCTCGGCGGGCCAGCCCAGCTTGAGCAGCGTCTGCTTGATCTGCCCGCGCTCGGACGGATGAACGGCGACGCTGTCCTGGTCGATCCGGGCCCCGACCAGCGGGGTGATCCGCTTGGACCGCAGCACCTCCTCCAGGACGGGCCGGTCGGTGGAGGTGAGCACCAGCCCGTGGGCGGGGTGCTTGGTGAGGGTCAGCCGCCCGTACCGGTCCATGGTCTCGGCGATGTCGACGAGCAGCGCGTGCGGCACCGGGTACCGGCTGTACTGCACGAGCGCGTCCACGACCTGCTCGGCGTCGTGCCCGGCCGCCCGTGCGTTCCACAGCCCGAGCGGAGTCACCCGATAGGTGTGGATGTGCTCCGGCGCCCGCTCCAGCTCGGCGAACGGCGCGATGGCCCGACGGCAGTCGTCGGCCTGCTCGTGGTCGACCTCGAGGAGCAGGGTCTTGTCGGACTGAACGATGAGCGGACCACTCACGCGCGGCATCCTTTCCGTGTGGCCAAACGTCCAGTGTGCCTCATTGTGGGGTGATCACACCTGGTCGTCCGCGAGCTCCGCGACCCCCGTGACCCTGTGCAGCGCATACGTGCGGACCTCGTCCGCAGTGTGGTCGTAGGCCGTGACGAAGCCTCCCTCCACACGGACGGGGGCGATGAGGCGTTGGGAGGCGGTCCCCTCGGCGTTGACGTAGCCGATCCAGACGGAGCCGCCGATGAGGACGGCGGCCTGCATGGTGGCCAGGGTCTCGGCGGGGGTGGTGCGGGGGAGGTCGCCGCTGGTGGCGGGTGCCGTGCCGGTCTTGTGCGGGGTCGTGGAGGCCAGGTCGCCGGCGCGAATGGCACGGAGGGCCGCCGTGAGGAGCGAGGCGTCGGGGGTCGGGGGCCCGTCCGGGACCGGCGTCGGCGGCGTCCGCGGCGGGGTGCGGTGGGCGTGCGCGCGGGCGATCAGGACATCGCCCTCGGCGGACTCCGCGGCCGGGGCGAAACCCAACGCCCGCAGGCCGTCGAGGAGCGTCGCCGGGTCGGCCTGGGCGGCCAGGACCGTCGGGGCCAGCCGGCGCAGCCCCAGGGAGGCCGCGCGCTTGTCGGCGAGGATCTCGTTCAGCAGGGCGTCGTCGTCGCAGCGCACGTATGCCGAGGCCGCCCCTACGCGCAGATGTCCGTGCCTGCGGGCCACGTCGTCGATCAGATAGGTGAGCGGCTGCGGGACCGGGGTGCGGGAGTGCGCGGTGAGGAATGCGTGCAGGTCCGAGGCCGAACGGCCCGCGTCCAGGGCGCGGCGTACGGAGGCGGGCGTGAAGCGGTAGACCGTCGCACCGCCCTTCGACTCGACGTCCGCGAGCACGCCGAGCACCTCGGCCAGCGGGCGCTCCAGCGGGCCGGGGGCCACCGCGGTCAGGTCCGCCTGGAGCAGCACATGGTCCAGGGGCTCGGGAAGCAGCGGAGCGAGGAGGCGTGCGGCGCGGGTGGCGGCCGTCGCCCGCTCCGCGGCGGAGAGGGGTTCGTCCGGGAGGGACCGGTGGTGCTGCCGGTGGACGGGGAGCTTGTCGCCCGGTCCGGCCGGGACCGGCGGGTGGTCCGGACCCCGGCCGAGCAGGGCGCGACCGTGGGTGGACAAGGCGCCGCGGCCCGTGACGCCCAGCGTCTCGGCCTCGGACAGCGCCCACCGGGCGAGGCGGGTACGCAGGTCGTCGCCCGCCGGCCGGTCGCCGCGAGACGGGCGCTCCCAGCTCAGGCGGGACAGCATCGAGTCGGTGGCGACCGAGGCGCCCTCGGGCAGAGCGGCGAGCAGGGTCAGGACGCGGTGGCGGACCTCCGGCGCGGCCGAGCGGTCGAGGCCGGGGCCGAGCGCCGAGAGCGTACGGTCCTTGGCGTCCCGGCCGCCGACCAGGCCCGGGGTGCGGGTCGCCGTGAGCCAGGCGGTGGCGAGCCGGGTCCACCGCTCGGCGGCGGGCAGCTCGCGCCACTCGTCGTACGCCGGGGTCGCCGCGTACCGCTCGTCCGCCTCGCCGTCCGTCGCCAACAGGCCTGCGGCATAGGCCAGTTCGACCCAGAAGGCGGCGTCGGGCTCGGTCAGGTCGAGCGCCACGGCCGTCCGCTTGAGGTCGCGCACGCTCAGGCCGCCCGCGCGCAGCACCAGCGGCCCGCCCTCGTCCCAGTCCTTCAGCAGCTCCTCGACCGTCGCGAGCGCGGTGTACGCCTGCGCGGCCGCCGTCGCGTCCACCACCTGCGGACGGTACGTCGCGGCGGTTGCCACGAGGGGCGGGAGCGGCTCGGTGTGGCGGTGCGCGCGGCCGGAGCGCAGGTGCAGGGCCACCTCGCGGGGGAGTACGACCGTGCCGGGCGCCGTCGGCAGCAGCAGGCCCCGGTCGAGGAGCCAGCGCAGATGCGGGGCGGGGTGCGGGGTGACCTGGCCGTACGGCGGACCCCACACCAGTCGGGACAGCACGTCGAGGGATTCGGCGGGGGCGGCCGCCAGGAGCGCGGACGTGCGGGCGCGGTCGGTGAACAGGGCGGTGAGCGAGGCCACGGCGGACACGGCGTCGTGCGTGGTCGGCAGCCCGGTGGCGGTCAGGATCTCCTGGATCCGGCCGGGGGACATTCCCGCGGTGGCCTCGGCGACGGTGGGGCCGAGGCCGGTGGGCGAGGGGTGCTGCGGGGAGGGGGCGAGCAGCTCCCGGGCCGAGCGGACGAGACGGAGATGCTCGTCGGTGCCCCAGACGAGGGCCTGCTCTCGGAGGGTGTCGAGAGCGCCTGTGAGGGCCATGTCGACGACGGGGTCGGCCTCCGCGCCGCCGTCGCCGGCCAGCAGGCCGAGGAGTTCGTCGTAGGTGGCCGGGTCCGCGGCCACGGCCAGTGCCTGAGCGGTCTGCTGGGCGAACCGGTCCAGGCGCTCCAGCGCGCGGACGACGCTCGCACGGGTGGTGGCACGGGCGGCGAGCTGGGCGAGGTCGGTGGGGACGGGCGTGATGAGGTCCGGGCGGGCACGGAGGAGGGCCGACAGGGAGGCGTCGTCCTGCGCGCGCAGGGACTCGGCCAGCGAGCGGGGTGTCGTGGTGCCGCCGGTGGCCGGTGGTTCCTTGCGTGAGCGCGCCTCGGGGGTCATCCGGTCCACGGTAGCGGGTGAGGCGGGGGTGGCGCGGAGGTCGCCGCCGTTCGGCCCGGTCCGGGCCCGTCCGGCGTTCGAAGAGGCAGCCGAGGCCGACACGAAGTCAGGGCGCGCAGCCCCTCCGATGGCGGCGCGCCCGGGATACGGTACGGGGAACGCGGCGTATCCCGGAGGGACTTCGTGGGGATCGAGAGCGACCAGCTCGTCTTCGACTATCTGAGCAAGGTCGGCGACCTGGCCCAGCAACAACAGCTGCCGTCGGGCGCGCGCATGCGGCTCGTCGCCGGGCTGCGCCGGGAGATCGACCAGGACCGGGCGCAGTCCCAGGCCGACAGCCCGGCCGCCGTGCGTCGCATCCTCGCCCGTCTCGGCACCCCCGACGAGGTCGTCGCCGCCGCGTCCGTCGACGCTCCCGGCGGCGTCGCGCCCAGCCCCGCCGCCGACGTACCCGCTCAGCGCGCGGACCCGGCGGACGACCGTCCAAGGGGCCTGCGCCGCGTCGTGTCCCGTCCCGGTCCCGACGACCGCCCCAGGGGCCTGCGCCGCGTAGTGCCCCGTCCCCGCCCAGCCGAGCCCTCGCCCGCCGACACGTCCCGGAACGCGCCCTCCCCGCCCCATCTGGCCGGTGCGCACGAACTCGGCGACAGCGCCACCAGGCCCGACTGGTGGCGCGCGGACGGCGGCCCCGGCGGCAGCGCGTTCGGGCTCGGGGACGGTGTCCCGGGGTTCGTCGGCGGCCTGGAGATCCCCGAACTGCTGACACCTCCGCCGAAGGACACGTCGAAGCCGGAGGGCGACCGCACGGATCCGGACCCGCAACCGGCCGTGGAGGCAGACCCCGCCGGGGAGGAGGCCGCCGGCTCGCGTCGCCGTCTGCCCCGCCTCAGCGGTCGGCGCAACCCCCTGTTGCTGCTCGCCGCCCTGCTCCTGGTCGCCGGTGCGGTCATCGGCAACTGGGTCGCGCTGGGCCTTGGCTGGATCATCGCGTGGGCGTCCCGTCGGCTGACCCCCATCGAGTCCAAGTGGGCGGTCATGGGCATGCCCGGCCTGATCGCGGCCGCCGGCATCGTCTGGCTCTGGGGCCGCACGGACGGCCGCTGGGGCGATCCGATCGCCCAGGGTCACATGAGCGACGCGGTCGTCGAGACCTGGCCATGGGTCCTCCGCGGAGCGGCCGTCGCGTCGGCCCTGTACCTGGTGTGGCGCTCACAGCGCGTGAGGTGAGGGCGCGGACCCACGGCAGGCGCCGCGGGCGTGACCGGGAACAATGGCTCACATGACCTCTCGCGCCCTCACGGTCGGCTTCGACCTCGACATGACGCTGATCGACTCCCGGCCCGGTATCCGCGCCTGCTACCAGGAGCTTTCCGCGCGTACGGGGACGTACATAGACGCCGACCTGGTCATCACCCGGCTCGGGCCGCCGCTGGTGGACGAGCTGGTCAACTGGTTCCCGGCGGAGCGGATCGACGCGACGGCCGACCTCTACCGGGAGATGTACCCCGCCACCGCGATCGCCGCGACGCCCGCCATGGCCGGTGCCCGCGACGCGATCGAGGCCGTGCGGGCGGCCGGCGGGAGGGCGATCGTCGTCACCGCCAAGTACGAGCCCAACGCCAAGCTGCACCTGGAGCACCTCGGCATCGAACCGGACGCGGTGATCGGTGACCTGTGGGCTGAGCGCAAGGCGGAGGCGCTGGTCGAGCACGGCGCGGCCGTCTACGTGGGCGACCACACCGGTGACGTCCGTGGCGCCCGCAGAGCTGACGCGTACTCCGTCGCCGTCGCCACCGGCCCCTGTGCCGCCGACGAACTGAGGGACGCGGGCGCGGACGTCGTCCTCGCCGACCTCACCGAGTTCCCCGCCTGGCTGACGGCGTACGAGCCCCGGTAGCGGCGGGCGGTCCCGGCCCGCTACGACCGGGTGTCGCGTGCCCGCCTGCGGCCCTCCGCGATCGACTGGAGCAGCCCCGCACCGGCCATCAGGAAGCCCACTCCCATGAGCATGCTCAGGCCGAACATGTAGGTCGGGAAAGGCTTCGTCCCGAGCAGCAGCGGGGCCACAGTGACCATAGTGGCCACCGTTCCGACGAAGAACACGATCGCACCGGCACGGATCAGCCAGTCGCCGGCCGCGGCGGAATTCGCTTGGGTTTTGTCACGCACCGGACCAGGGTAGTTCCCAGCGCGAGGAACAACTCGGCGACGTCTTGTCACCGGCCCCTGGACCATTAGCCTTGGTACCGGCGGGCCCGTGCGGCCCGCTGCAGTGCTATCCAGAGCGATTTCACTACTTTGCAGACGCAGTTTCCGACGAGTACGAGGACGAGGACAGACGTGCCCACCGGCAAGGTCAAGTGGTTCAACAGCGAGAAGGGCTTCGGCTTTCTCTCCCGCGACGACGGCGGCGACGTCTTCGTCCATTCCTCGGTTCTCCCCGCCGGAGTCGATGCCCTCAAGCCGGGGCAGCGCGTGGAGTTCGGAGTGGTCGCCGGTCAGCGCGGCGACCAGGCGCTGTCCGTCACCCTTCTGGAGCCGACCCCCTCGGTCGCGGCGGCGCAACGCAAGAAGCCGGACGAACTGGCCTCCATCGTCCAGGACCTGACGACCGTCCTGGAGAACATCACGCCGATGCTGGAGAAGGGCCGCTACCCCGACAAGGCCTCCGGCAAGAAGATCGCGGGCCTGCTGCGCGCGGTTGCCGACCAGCTGGACGTCTGACCGAGGGACGGCCCGCGAGCCTGGGAACCCGGTTTCCCGGTCAGGGGAACGCGAGTGCGTTCGGGCCGAGGGGAGGCAGCAGCCCCTCGGCCGCCGCGCGCGTGAGCAGCCCCCGGATCGCGGCATAGCCGTCCTCGCCCAGGTCGGCCGTGAACTCGTTGACGTACAGCCCGATGTGCTGGTCGGCCACCGCCGGGTCCATCTCCTGCGCGTGCTCCATCACGTAGGGCCGCGACACCTCGGGGTCGTCCCAGGCCATCCGTACCGATGTGCGGACGGAGTCGGCGAGCAGCGTCAGCATGTCCGCGCCCAGCGCGCGCTTGGCGATGATCGCGCCCAGCGGGATCGGCAGTCCAGTGGTCAGCTCCCAGTGCTCGCCCATGTCGGCGAGCTTGTGCAGGCCGTAGTTCTGGTACGTGAACCGCGCCTCGTGGATGACGAGCCCCGCGTCGACCTTCCCGTCCCGCACGGCCGGCATGATCTCGTGGAACGGCATGACGACGATCTCGCCCACCCCTCCGGGCACCGTGTCCGCGGCCCACAGCCGGAAGAGCAGATACGCCGTCGACGTCTCACTCGGCACCGCGACCGTCCGGCCGCGCAAGTCGGCCCCCGGCTCCCGGCTGAGCACCAGCGGGCCGCAGCCGCGGCCCAGCGCGCCGCCGCACGGCAGCAGGGCGTACTCGTCGAGGACCTGGGGCAGGACGGCGTACGACACCTTCAGCACATCGAACTCGCCGCGTTCGGCCATGCCGTTGGTGATGTCGATGTCGGCGAAGGTGACGTCGAGCGCGGGCGCGCCCGGGACACGGCCGTGGGCCCAGGCCTCGAAGACGAAGGTGTCGTTCGGGCAGGGCGAGTAGGCGATCTGCAGGGGCTTGCCGGATGCGGTCATGCGGGTATCCAACCCTCCAATAGGGGCGCGAGCTTCCCGAAGCCCTCGGTGAGAGCCGCGAGGGCGTCGCCGATGCGCCAGGCGGCGCGGTCGCGCGGGCCGACGGGATTGGAGACGGCGCGCACCTCGACGACGGGGGTGCCGTGCGCGGCGGCCGCCTCGGCGACCCCGAATCCCTCCATCGCCTCGGCGAGCGCACGCGGATGGCGGGCGCGCAGATCGGCGGCGCGGGCGGCGCTCCCGGTCACGGTCGAGACGGTGAGCACGGTCCCGGTGAGGGCCCCGGTGGCGTCGGCGAGGTCTCGTACGAGTGGCTGCGGCGGCCGGTGGTTGACGGTACCGAAGCCGAGTTCGGTGACCGGAAGGAAGCCGTCCGGGGTCTGCGCGCCGAGGTCGGCGGCGACGATGTCGTCGGCGACGACGAGCGAGCCGACGGGCGCGTCGGGTGCGAAGCCGCCCGCGATCCCGGCGGACACGACAAGGCCGTAGGGGTCACCCCGGAGGGCGGCCGCGGTGAGCGCGCAGGCGGCGGAGGAGGCAGCCAGGGCGGGGCCGACGCCGGCGGCGACGAGGTCGAGGGCGCCGACGCGGTGCAGGGTCACCCCGGGGAGCGGAACCTCGACGGCCGGGGACGCGAGGGCCCCGGCCACCGCGTCCCGTTCAACGGGGACCGCGGTGGCTACCAGGACACGCGGGGACGACGTGGTCAGGAGCCCTTCTTGAGCTTGAAGGTCCACAGGCCCGTCACCGTGCGCTCGCCCGCCTTGACGGAGACGCGCGTGGAGTTGCCGGTGGCCCCGTACTGCGCGTTGAAGAACACGCTGCCCGGGATCGTGCGGTACGTCTTGGTGCTGGAGTCGGTCAGCGGCTGACCGTTCATCAGGATCGTCCAGCCCTTGTCCGCGATGCTCGGGTCCACGCCGAAGCGGACCGTCTCGTCGGGGTCGACCGTGATCGACTTGACGTCCTTCGACGCGAGGCACTTCACGAGGTTCGCGTTGCTCACCGTCTTGCCGTCGTTGTAGCAGTCAGGTCCGGCCTGGGAGCTCACCGAGTTGGTGCCGACCGTGACGGTCGCCATCGGCGTCGGCTTGTTACAGGCGGACAACAGGAGAAGTCCGGCGGAAACGGCGCCGAGGGCGGCTACGGCGCGACGGGAAGGCAGTGCGGTCATGGCCGAAGGTTATCGGGCGTGTCCAGTCCGTTCCCCACGTGGGGTGCGCGACGTGCCGCGCACTCGTGCGATCAGGTGCCTAGGTGTGCTTCGAAAGTCCCGTCGTCCGCCCGAAGGGCGGGCGCCGCGGCGTCGTCGGGCACCGCCCGCGCGAGCGAAGCCGAGCGTGGGGGAGCGTGCGATCGCAAGGCGGAGGGTCGCCCTCGTACTGGGCGTTTCGAGGGCGACCCCGACAACGCGGCTGCGGGTCCCCCCTGCTCGAAGAGCTTGGGGGAGCGCGTGCCAGGCGTCGCGTGCCAGGTGGGATTTTCGAAGCACACCCTGACCTCGCCGGTCAGGCCACCGCTCGCGTCGCGCCCGCGCCGCGCCGCGCCGACGCGAGCAGGCCCCGTACGGTCGTCAGCCAGCCCGTCGCGACGATCGCGGCGGCCACCGAGAGGCCCAGCACCCCGATCAACGGCAGCACGATCCCGATCGCCCCGCCCAGCACCCACGCCATCTGCAGCAGTGTCTCGGAGCGCGCGAACGCGGACGTGCGGACCTGGTCCGGCACGTCCCGCTGGAGCAGCGCGTCCAGCGACAGCTTCGCGAGGGCCTGCGCGAACCCGGCGACCGCCGCCAGCAACGCCACCAGCAACGTGCCGAAGAAGACGGCCGCGGTGATCGCCGCGCCCAGCACGATCGCCACCACCGTCACGATGATCACTTCCGGTGCGCGTGATTTCAGCCAGGCGCCGACGGCCGTGCCCAGGGCGTTGCCCGTACCGGCCGCGACGCCCACGATCCCCAGGGACACCGCCGCGCTCTGCCCGGCGAGCGGGTGCACACGCAGCAGGAAGGCCAGGAAGAAGATCAGGAAGCCGGACAGGCAGCGCAGTGAGGCGTTGGCGGCCAGGGCGTGGGTGACGGCGGGGCCGACCGTGCGCAGGCCGGGCCGCGGCTGGGCCGTTCTGCGGCGCGGCCCGTGCAGGTGCTGGGCGTCCGTGGCGAGCAGCGCGGTGTCCTCGCCCCTGGCGGAGTCGACCTTCGGCGGCAGCGAGAAGGACAGGAACGTTCCGGCGGCGAACACCACGAAGGCGCCGTACAGCGGCCAGCTCGGCCCTATGGTGTGCAGTCCGGCCCCGATGGGGGCGGCCACGCCGGTGGCGAGCAGGCCGCCGAGGGTGACCCGGGAGTTGGCCTTCACCAGGGAGAAGTGGGGCGGCAGCAGCCGTGGCACCACAGCGCTGCGGACCACGCCGTAGGCCTTGGACGCGACGAGGACACCGAGTGCCGCCGGGTACAGCTCCAGGCTTCCGCTGGCGACCGCTCCGGAGATGACCAGCGCGAGCAGGGCCCGGGCGACCATGGCGCCCGCCATCGCGGCCCGGCGGCCGTGCGGGAGACGGTCGAGGAGGGGGCCGATCACGGGCGCGAGGACCGTGAACGGCGCCATGGTGATGGCGAGGTAGAGCGCCACGCGCCCGCGGGCCTCGTCGGTCGGCACGGAGAAGAAGACCGTGGAGGCGAGGGCGACGGTGATCAGGACGTCGCCGGCGCCGTTCACGGCGTGCAACTCGATCAGCTTGCCGAGGCCGGACTCGCCGGCACCGTGCGCGTGGGTGGCCCTGCGGATGACGCGGGCGGCTCCGGTGAAGGGCAGGCGCAGGGCACGGCCGACCGAGCGGACGGACCTGCCGAACCGGCCCGAACCGCCACTCTGCCTGTGCCCGTCGACCCCCGTGATCCCGGGGGCTTCATGGGGCGACCTCGCTGCTGCCACCCCGTCATAGTGCCCCGAGAAAGGCGGGCGTAGTGAAGTTGCCGCGCGTACCGGGTCCCGTGGAGTCGTGACCGGGGGTTCGGGTGGTGCCCCGGGGAAGGGCGCCGGACCGGGCGGCCGCGCCCCAGGGCGTGGGCCTCGCTTCGGTACAGCGCAGCGACTCGGTGTGGGCCCAGGAGCCCGGAGAAGGTAGCGTGCGTAGCGCGCCGTGGCGGTTGTTCTCGGCCGCGCGCCTCTCGGCCATCCCGCAGAATGGGTGGTGTGGGTGCGCCCGAGCGCGATGGGGCGTGGACGTCGACGCGGTCCCCTGGTCCGCTCCGTCCGCACCTCCAGCCGAGGAAAGGTGCACCCGTGAGACGCGTAGGAGAGAAGCGATACCTGTGAGCGCAGCGACAACGCGAAGCCGCACCCCCGACCGCCTGTGCGCCGAGGCCGTCGACCTCGCCCGCGCTGCCGCCGAGGAGGTCGCCTGGCCCGGCGTCGTCGGCGAGCACGTGGGGATGGTGTCGGAGGGTGACCGCGTTGTCACGCACTTCTTCGCGTGCGAGGAGCTGGGGTACCGGGGCTGGCGCTGGGCGGTGACCGTCGCGCGGGCCTCGCGCGCGAAGGTGGTCACGCTCGACGAGACGGTGCTGCTGCCCGGCGCCGACGCGCTGCTCGCGCCGGAGTGGGTGCCGTGGAGCGAACGGCTGCGCCCCGGCGACCTCGGCCCCGGTGACCTGTTGCCGACGGACGCCGAGGACATGCGCTTGGAGCCCGGTTACTCGGGCGAGGACGAGCCGCCGCCGAACTCTGTGCTCTCCAGGGAGACGACGGAACCGGTCGAGGCGGAGGAGGACGCCGAGGCGACCGCACAGGCCCCGGCGGATCTGCCGGGCGCGCCGTCGCGCGGCTCCATCACGGCGGTGGCGGAGGAACTGGGCATGCGCCGTGCCCGGGTCCTGTCCCGCTACGGGCTGCATGTCGCGGCCGACCGCTGGGAGGAGGCGTTCGGGTCGAAGACCCCGATGGCACAGGCGGCGCCGGCCACCTGTGTGAGCTGCGGCTTCCTGACGCCGATCGGCGGATCCCTGGGGCAGGCCTTCGGTGTGTGCGCCAACGAGTTCTCCCCAGCGGACGGCCGCGTGGTCTCCCTGGCGTACGGCTGCGGAGCCCACTCGGAGGCCGCGGTCATGCCGAAGACACCGCGGCCCGCCCCGCCGGTGGTCGACGAGACGAAGGTGGAACCGTTCCCGCTGCGGCCCTCCCCGGACTCGGGTTCGGTCCCCGTGGTCCCGGACGAGTCGACTGCCGAACTGGGGCACTCGTAGGGGCGGCCGGGCATGCTCGGCCCGTTGTCGGGGAGGCGCGAGGACGAGGCGGTTCGGGCCCGATGAGGGCCGGGCGAGGCCCCCGGGGGACGGCACGCAAGACGGTACCTTCGTCCCGCGGTGAGCGGACGCGTGCCGCGAGAGGGAGAGTGAAAGCGTGAGCAAGTTCGTGCGGCCGGCAGCCGAGGGCGCGGACCCGTTCGGAACGGCCCGCCTGCGCCGCGGGGTGCTGGACGCCTGGGCGACCAGCCCGGCCCGGTTCCGCGAGGACGCCAACGCCGAGGAAGACCTCGTACTCGGCGGGTACCGCGACCGGCTGGTCGTCGAGCTCGCGCAGAACGCCGCCGACGCGGCGGCCCGGGCGAAGGTGCCGGGCCGGCTCCGGCTCACCCTTCGCGACGGCGTGCTGGTCGCCGCCAACACCGGTGCGCCCCTCGACGCGGTGGGTGTCGAGTCGCTGTCCACCCTGCGGGCCTCCGCCAAGCGCGACACCCATGAGCACGCCGTCGGCCGCTTCGGTGTCGGCTTCGCCGCCGTTCTCGCGGTCAGCGACGAGCCCGCCGTCGTCGGCCGGCACGGCGGCGTCCGCTGGTCCCTGGTCGAGGCTCGTGAGCTGGCCACCGAGACCGCCCGGCACAGCCCCGGCCTCGGCGACGAGATCCGCCGCCGCGACGGGCACGTACCGCTGCTGCGGCTGCCGTTCGCCGCCGAGGGCACCGCCCCGGACCCGTACGACACCGCCGTCATCCTCCCGCTGCGCGACGCCGCCGCCGAGGACCTCGCCGAGCGGCTCCTCAACGCGGTCGACGACGCTCTCCTGCTCGCTCTGCCCGGCCTCGAGGAAGTCGTCGTCGAGGCCGGCGGCCAGGCGCCCCGCACCCTGCGCCGCCGTACCGACGGCGCCGACACGATCGTCGAGGACTCCATCCCCCACTCTCGGCCTCGCTCGAGCGGGGGGACCCCCATCGGCACCACCCGCTGGCGGACCGTCTCCCGGCACGGCGTCCTCACCCCGGACCTCCTCGCCGACCGCCCGGTCGAGGAGCGGCTGCGCCCCCACTGGTCCGTCACCTGGGCCGTCCCCGTCGACACCGACGGCACACCGGCCCGGCCGCGCACCGCGCCGGTCCTGCACGCCCCGACCCCCAGCGAAGAGGCACTCGGCGTGCCCGCCCTGCTGATCGCCTCCCTCCCGCTGGACCCCAGCCGCCGCCACGTGGCCCCCGGCCCGCTCACCGACTTCCTGGTGGAGCGTGCCGCCGACGCCTACGCCGAACTCCTCGCCGCCTGGCGCCCGGTGACTTCGGGCGTCATCGACCTGGTCCCGGGCCCCTTGGGCAAGGGGGAGTTGGACGGCGCCCTGCGCCGCGCCATCCTCGACCGGCTGCCCCGCACGGCCTTCCTGCCGCCCGCGAACGAACCCGGTGACGACGGTGAGTTGCCCGAGGCGCTGCGCCCTCGTGACGCCGAGATCGTCGAGGGAGCCGGCGCCGAGACCGTGCGGGTCCTCGCCGAGGTGCTGCCCAGCCTGCTGCCCGCGGGCCTCGAACGCCGTGTGGAGCTGCGGACGCTGGGCGTTGCCCGGGTGCCGCTGACCGAGGCGGTCGACCGGCTCGCGGGTCTCGAGAAGGAGCCGGACTGGTGGTGGCGGCTGTACGACAGCCTGGTCGGGGTCGACCCCGACCGGCTGTCCGGGCTGCCGGTGCCGCTCGCCGGGGCTGCCTCGCAGGAGTTCGGCGTGGGGGGAGCACGTACGACCATCGGGCCCCGGCAGGTCCTGCTGCCGACCTCCGACGGGCCGCCGGTGGCTCCCGACGCCCTCGTCCGGCTGGGCCTGAAGGTCGCCCACCCGGACGCCGTTCACCCGCTCCTGGAGAAGCTCGGCGCCCTGCCGGCCACCCCGCGCGCCGTGCTCACCACTCCGCAGGTGCGGGCTGCCGTCGCCGCCTCCCTGGAGGACGAGGGGCCCGGCTGGGACCAGGAGGGCCTGGACACCGAGGAGCTGGCCGACACCGTGCTCGCGCTCGTCCGCGAGGCGGGCCTCGAACCGGGTGACGAGCCCTGGCTCGGCGCCCTCGCCCTGCCCGACGAGGACGGCGAACTCGCGCCCGCCGGTGAACTCGTCCTGCCCGGCAGCCCGTTCGCTGGTGTCATGCGGGAGGGCGAACTCGCCTTCGTGGACGCCGAGATGGCCGAACGCTGGGGCGGACAGCCGCTGACCGCCTGCGGCGTGCTCGCCACCTTCGCTCTCGTCCGGGCCACCGATGTCGTCCTCGACCCGGACGAACTGGAACCCCGCGACTCGGACTTCGCCGAACCGGACGACATCGGGCTGCTGGACGCCGTCGACGTGTGGTGCGAGGACGTCCTGGACCGGCTGCCCGACACACCCGTACCCCCGGTGGCGACCGAGGTCGTGTCCGTGCGCGACCTCGACCTCGTCGACGACGACCGCTGGCCGCAGGCCCTCGCAATGCTCGCCGAGCCCCCACTGCGCGACGCGCTCACCCAGCCCGTGCGGATACTGCTGCCGGACGGCACCCACGAGGTCGTACGGCCTTACACCGCCTGGTGGTTGCGCGGCCACCCGGTCCTCGGCGGCCGTCGCCCCGCCGGCCTGCTCGCCGCCGGCGGCGACCCGCTCCTGCACGGGCTGTACGACGAGGCGGAAGCCGCCGGGTTCGACGACGAACAGGTGTTGCGCGCCCTCGGCGTACGGACCTCGCTCGCCGCGCTCCTCGGTGAGCCCGGCGGCGCCGCCGAACTGCTGGACCGGCTCGCCGACCCGCAGCGGCACGTCTCCGCCGCCCAGTTGCACGCCCTCTACGGTGCGCTGGCCGACCTCGACCCGGAGCAGGTGACCCTGCCGGACGAGCTGCGTGCGATCGTCGACGGCCGCGTGACCGTCGTGGACGCCGCCGAAGCGGTGGTCGTCGACTCGCCGGACCTGCTGCCCTTCACCGAGGGCGTTCCGCTGCTGCTGGTCCGCCCCGCGCGCGCCGCCGACCTCGCCGAACTGTTCCAGGTACGGCGGCTGAGCGAGTCGGTGACGGGAGAGGTGACCTCCGAGGGCGTCGAGCACGAGGTGCCGGAACCGGTACGGGTCCTGCTCGGACCGGCGACCCCGGCGACCTACGTCGAACACGAGGAACTCGTCGTCGACGGCGTGGAGATCGACTGGCGGCTCACGCCGGACGGCGTGCTGCACGCCGCCACCCTGGAGGGCGTCGCCGCGGGGCTTGCCTGGGCGGCGGGCCAGTGGCCGCGCCGCTTCGAGGTCGCGGCCCTGCTGGAGGACCCGTCCCGTACGGAGGAACTGGCCCGGGACCGCTGGTTCGACTGAGGTCCGAAGCCGTTCGAGTGAGATGCCGGAGTGGTTCGACCGATGCCCCGAGTGGTTCGAGTGAAGCCCTGACGGGCATTCGAAAAAGCTCCACATGCTCGTGCAACTGTTCATGTCTGTGGGGAGTCTGTGTCTGCGGAGCTCATCGGCTCCGCAGACCAGGCGGGCGCGCGGCCGCTGTAGAACCGTCTCGCGTGCCCCTTCGAATCGTGGGGAACACCTATGCGCACTCGTGCCACTGTGGCCGCCGTCTCCGGCGCCCTGGCCCTTTCCGCTTTCGCCGTTCCGGCCGCGCAGGCCGACGGTCACGCGTCCTTCCACACGGACGTCGCCAAGATCCGTGAGGCCGCTACGGCCACCCATGGCAAGACCGCTTTCAGTGCCACCGCCACCGACCCCGGCGAGCCGTACGCCCTGAACGTCACCTTCTCCAATTTCAAGATCGGCAAGGCGTACAAGGTCGGCACGACCAACGCCGTGACGATCCCGGTGACGTACACCCTGACGCACGGTGCGGACGTCAACATCAAGGCGTCCGACTTCGAAACCTACCCGTTCCTCTACCAGGGCTCCCTGGCCGAACCGAGCAACATCCTCTTCGACTACGACGACGCCACCTGCACCGCCACCTCGTCGACCGTGGCCACCTGCAAGGGCAACATCGGCATCCACCCGACCTGGCACGAGCTGACCAACGCGGAAGCGGGCACCTGGAAGGCCGGCGCCGGCGCCGTCGCCTGGAACGGCCAGAAGGACAAGGCCAACCCGGACCTCTCCAAGGTCGGCTTCGCCGAGCAGGGCGGCCTCGGCTCCACGCTCATCCAGCGCAACTCCAAGCTGACCGTGGACGCGGCGCCGGAGCCGGTGAAGAAGGGCGGCACCCTCACGGTGACGGGCAAGCTGTCCCGCGCCAACTGGGAGGACAACAAGTACCACGGTTACACCGCCCAGCCGGTGAAGCTGCAGTTCCGCAAGAAGGGCAGCAGCACCTACACCACGCTCAAGACGATCAAGACCAACAGCACGGGCAGCCTGAAGACCACGGTCAAGGCGACCGGGAGCGGCTACTACCGCTACTCCTTCGCGGGCACCACGACGACCCCGGCGGTCAACGCCACGGGTGACTACGTCGAGGTGAAGTAACCCACGGGGCAGCCCCCGGGGCAGTGACCCCGGGGGCGTCCCTAGCCCTGACAGGCCTTCGAAAAAGCTTCGCATTCTCGTGCAACTCTTCATGCCTGTGGTGAGTCTGTGTCTGCGGAGCCCATTGGTTCCACTGACACAGACGGGCCCGCGGACGCCGCAGAACCGCCTCGCGTGCCCCTTCAGACGTGGGGAAGACCTATGCGCACTCGTGCCTCTGTCGCCGTCGTGACCGGCGCTCTGGCTCTCACCGCCCTCGCCGTTCCGGCCGCGCAGGCCGCCGACGCCCCGAGCGCCGGCGCGCTCGCCCGGAGCGTCGCGCCGACGGGGAAGTCGACCGCCGACGTGTCCTACGGCGACACCAAGATCTCCAACGTCGTCGTCAACGGCGGCAAGTCGGTCATCCTCGGTACCACCCTCAAGAAGACCTTCACGGTGACCTTCACCGTCACCGACAACTCCGGCGTCAACACCACCGACTCGGCCCTCGCGATCCTGTGGCACGGGTCGACCTTCGACAAGGCGGACAACGCCTTCGTGCCGAACCAGAAGTACGCCACCTGCACCAAGGTCAACAGCACGTCGGTGAACTGCAAGCAGACCTACACGGTCGACCCGACCTGGGACCTGCTCAACGCGAACGCGGGCACCTGGAAGACCTGGGCGCTCGGCCAGGGCAAGGACGCCGACTACGTGCAGAAGGACAACGTCAAGAGCTTCTACGTCAAGCGCAACTCCAAGCTGACCGTGGACGCGGCGCCGGAGCCGGTGAAGAAGGGCGGGACCCTCACGGTGACGGGCAAGCTGACCCGCGCCAACTGGGAGGACAACAAGTACCACGGTTACACCGCCCAGCCGGTGAAGCTGCAGTTCCGTAAGAAGGGCAGCAGCACCTACACCACGCTCAAGACGATCACGACCAACAGCACGGGCAGCCTGAAGACCACGGTCAAGGCGACCGGGAGCGGTTACTACCGCTACTCCTTCGCGGGCACGCCCACGACCCCGGCGGTCAACGCCACGGGTGACTACGTCGAGGTGAAGTAACCCACGGGGCAGCCCCCCAGGGCAGTGGCCCCGGGGGTGTCCCCCTCAGGCGGGGAAGCGGCGGTCGACCCACTTCCACAGGAACTCCAGGACGACCGCCGCCACCGCCGCGATGCCCACCGCGACCCACGGGATCGTCACCCCGACCAGCTTCAGCGCGAAGAAGCTCTGCAGCGACGGCACGGCCAGGACGAACAGGAACGCCACGCCCATCGCGGCCACGAGCCCGATCCGCCACCAGGTGTAGGGCCGGGCGATGATCGCCAGCACCCACAACGAGATCAGGAACAGCGTCAGCGTCGCCGCGCTGGTCTGTGCCTCCAGCGCACCCGGGCCCGAGTAGTGGCGGCGGGCGATCAGATACGTGACGAAGGTGGCGATCGCCGCCACGACCCCGCCCGGGATCGAGTACCGCATCACCCGCCGTACGAAGTGGGGTTTGGCGCGTTCCCGGTTGGGTGCCAGTGCCAGGAAGAAGGCCGGGATACCGATCGTCAGGGTCGACAGCAGCGTCAGGTGCCGAGGCAGGAAGGGGTACTCCACCTGCGAGAGCACCACCAGAAGCGCCAGCAGCACCGAGTAGACGGTCTTCACCAGGAAGAGCGTGGCGACCCGGGTGATGTTCCCGATCACCCGCCGGCCCTCGCCGACCACCTCCGGCAGCGTGGCGAAGCTGTTGTCGAGCAGCACGATCTGGGCCACGGCGCGGGTCGCCTCCGAGCCCGAGCCCATCGAGACACCGATGTCGGCGTCCTTGAGGGCGAGTACGTCGTTCACACCGTCGCCGGTCATCGCGACCGTGTGCCCGCGTGACTGCAGCGCGCCCACCATGTCCCGCTTCTGCTGGGGGGTGACCCGCCCGAAGACGGTGCCCTTGTCCAGCGACTTCGCCATCTCCGCCTGGTTGGAGGGCAACCGCCGGGCGTCCAGGACCTCGCCGGACAGGCCCAGCTTTCCGGCCACCGCGCCCACCGACACCGCGTTGTCGCCGGAGATCACCTTGGCGCGTACGTTCTGCTCGGCGAAGTAGCGCAGCGTGGCGGCGGCGTCCGGGCGCAGCCGCTGTTCCAGGACTACCAGGGCGGTGGGCCGGGCGCCGTCCTTGACCGTGGGGTCGTCCAGGTCGCGGGTGGCACGGGACAGCAGCAGCACGCGCAGCCCCTGCTCGTTGAGCCGCCCGGTTTCGGCCAGGGCCGGGTCGTCGGGGCCCAGCAGCACGTCGGGGGCGCCCAGCAGCCAGGTACTGGACTCGCCGTTGCCCTCGCTGAAGGAGGCACCGCTGTACTTCCGGGCGGAGGAGAAGGGCAGCGCCTCGGTGCAGCGCCAGTCCTCGCTGTCCGGGTAGGCGTCGATGATGGCCTGGAGGGACGCGTTGGGGCGCGGGTCCGATTCACCCAGCGCCCCCAGGACCTTGCGCACGTACGTCTCGTCGGCGCCCTGCAGCGGCCGCAGCTCGCTGACGTCCATGCCGCCCTCGGTGAGCGTGCCCGTCTTGTCCAGGCAGACGGTGTCGACGCGGGCGAGCCCCTCGATGGCGGGCAGCTCCTGGACGAGGACCTGCTTGCGGCCCAGCCGTATGACTCCGATGGCGAAGGCCACGGAGGTCAGCAGGACGAGTCCCTCGGGGACCATCGGCACGATGCCGCCGACCGTCCGGGCGACGGAGTCCTTGAACCCGTGCTGCTTGACCACGAGCTGGCTGAGGACCAGGCCCAGCGCGGTCGGGATCATCATCCACGTCACGTACTTGAGGATCGTGGAGATGCCGGTGCGCAGCTCGGAGTCGACGAGGGTGAAGCGGCTCGCCTCCTCGGCCAACTGAGCGGCGTACGCCTGCCGGCCCACCTTGGTGGCCCTGAACGCTCCGCCGCCGGCGACGACGAAGCTGCCCGACATGACGGGGTCCCCGGAGCGTTTGACGACGGGGTCGGCCTCACCGGTCAGCAGTGACTCGTCGATCTCCAGTCCGTCGGCCTCGACGCAGATGCCGTCGACCACGACCTTGTCGCCCGGCCCGATCTCGATGATGTCGTCCAGCACGATCTCGGACGTACCGATCTGAGCGGCCACCCCGTCCCGGCGTACCGTCGGCCGTGCCTCGCCGATCACCGCGAGCGAGTCCAGGGTCTTCTTGGCGCGCCACTCCTGGATGATGCCGATGCCGGTGTTGGCGATGATCACGTACCCGAACAGGCTGTCCTGGAACGGCGCCACGAACAGCATGATCAGCCAGAGCACACCGATGATCGCGTTGAAGCGGGTGAAGACGTTCGCCCGGACGATCTCGCCCAGGGACCGGCTGCTGCGGACGGGTACGTCATTGATCTGGCCGCGGGCGACCCGTTCGGCCACCTCGGCCGCGGACAGTCCTCGCGTCGGCCCCGGCAGGGGAGCGGGGTGCACGGGATCGAGCTCGGCGCCCGCGTCGATGTGCGTCATGCATTCGACGGTACGTGGCGATATCAGCCTTCACCCGTCGAGGGTCCCCAAGTTCCGACCTGGGGAGGAGCGTGCTCGTGCCGTGGTTGTACGCCGGGCCCCGCTATCGCTCGGCGGCGGCCCGCCTGATCGCGGCGTCGCGCCTGCGGACGTACCAGATGCCGATGCAGCCGAGGCCGGCGCCCGCCAGGCATGTCCACAGCCACCAGGTGTGCCCATGGGTGTCGAACCAGCCATAGAACGGGAGCTGGATCAGGAAGAGGACGAACCAGATGATCGTGCCGCCGGTGATGGTGGCGACCACGGGGCCCTCAAGGGGCTCCGGCGCCTCGTGCCTGGGGGTCCACTTCGCCATGCGCTCAGCTTACGAGGAGGAGGTACGCCCGTGGGGGCGACCCCGGACAACCCTTGCACAGCCGTTGTCTACGCGCGGAGATAGCGATCTAGACCTTATATGTTCATACTGAAACGGTTTGAGTCTGGCCAGCTATGTTCGTATGAAACACCAATGGGGACGTGGGGGAACCCGTTGGTGTACTTCGAGGGTGAGGCTCGATCGCGTTGTTTGGTCCCCCGAAGATCCCCGCATCATTGAGGTCACGCATGCCCACCTCGGCCCCCGCCAAGGTCCCCGCCCAGGGTCAGCCGGGCACCCCGTCCCCGTCCGGTGCCCTCGACCGCTTCTTCAAGATCTCTGAACGAGGCAGCACCCTGTCCCGCGAGGTCCGCGGCGGTTTCGCCACCTTCTTCGCGATGGCCTACATCATCGTGCTGAACCCGATCATCCTCGGGAGCGCGAAGGACATGTACGGGCATCAGCTCGACCACGGTCAGCTCGTCACCGCGACCGCCGTGACCGCCGCCTTCACCACGCTGCTCATGGGTGTGATCGGCAACGTCCCGATCGCCCTCGCGGCCGGTCTCGGCGTGAACACGGTCGTCGCCCTGCAGCTCGCCCCGCGCATGTCCTGGCCGGACGCGATGGGCATGGTCGTCCTCGCCGGCTTCGTGGTGATGCTGCTGGTCGCCACCGGTCTGCGTGAGCGCGTGATGAACGCCGTGCCGCTCGGCCTGCGCAAGGGCATCTCGATCGGCATCGGTCTGTTCATCATGCTGATCGGCCTCGTGGACTCCGGCTTCGTCAGCCGCATCCCGGACATCGCGCACACCACGGTCCCGCTCCAGCTCGGTGGCGACGGCCACCTCAACGGCTGGCCGGTCCTGGTCTTCGTCCTCGGCGCTCTGCTGACCCTCGCGCTGATCGTCCGCAAGGTGCCGGGCGCGATCCTGATCTCCATCGTCGGCATGACGGTCCTCGCGGTGATCATCAACGCGGTCGCCAAGGTCCCGTCCTGGGGCCTGACCGTCCCGAAGTGGCCGGGCAACCCGGTCGCCACCCCCGACTTCGGCCTGCTCGGCAAGGTCAGCCTGTTCGGCGGCTTCGACAAGGTCGGCGCGCTGACCGGAATCCTCTTCGTCTTCACGGTCCTGCTGTCGTGCTTCTTCGACGCGATGGGCACGATCATGGGCGTCAGCGACGAGGCCAAGCTGACCAACGCCGAGGGCGACATGCCCGGCATCAACAAGGTCCTCTTCGTGGACGGCATCGCGGTGGCGGCGGGCGGCGCCAGCTCCTCCTCGGCCACCACCTGCTTCGTGGAGTCCACGGCGGGCGTCGGAGAGGGTGCGCGTACAGGCTTCGCGAACATCGTCACGGGCGCCCTCTTCGCGGTGGCGCTCTTCCTCACCCCGATCGCCACCATGGTCCCCTCGCAGGCGGCCACCCCGGCGCTGCTGGCGGTCGGCTTCCTGATCATGTCGAACTCCGTCAAGGAGATCGACTGGGCGGACTACACGATCGCGATCCCGGCCTTCGTGACGATGCTGATGATGCCGTTCACCTACTCGATCACCAACGGCATCGGCATGGGCTTCATCACGTTCGTGGTGCTGCGTCTGGCGGCGGGGCGGGTCCGTGAGATCCCGGTCGCGATGTACGTGGTGTCGGCGGTCTTCGCCTTCTACTACCTGATGCCGGCGCTGGGCCTGACCTGATCCCTCAGGGGGTGCCCGCCCGGCCCGCACCACGCGGCCAGGTGACGCCGTAGAACCTCTCCGTCTCCTCGACGGCGGCCTGGAACCGCTCGTCGAAGTCATCCCGAATGAGCGTCCGGACGACATAGTCCTGGACGCTCATTCCTCTTTTGGCGGCATGGAGCCGGAGCCGCTCGAGCAGCTCCCGGTCCAGCCGTACGCTGAGCACGCTGGTCCCCATGGCTACGAGGGTTGCCGTATCCGGGCGAACAGCGAGTCGCGTTTCGGTTCGAGATCACTCGTATGGGTGATGCTTCTGGCTCGGGAGTTTCGGCTGGGACGCGAGGCGGGCGTGGAGTGGCGCGAGTCACCCGGACAGCGGCGCCAAAAAATGGTCTTTAGGAAAAGTAATGAGTTATCCTAAAGAGCATGGCTGACCTTACCCATGGCGACGACGCTGCCGCCGTGAATGCCCTCCACTCCGCGGTGATGCGTCTGTCGCGCCGTATCAAGCACCAGCGGGTCGACGAGTCGCTGAGCCCGACCGAGATGTCGGTGCTCGGGACCTTGGCCCGCTGCGGCTCCGCCACACCGGGCGAGCTCGCCCGCAAGGAGCACGTCCAGCCGCCCTCCATGACCCGCATCGTGGCGCTGCTGGAGAGCAAGGGGCTGGTCCGCCTGGAATCGCACCCCGAGGACCGGCGTCAGAAGGTGGTCACGCAGACCGAGCGAGCCGAGGTGATGCTCGAGGAGAGCCGCCGCAAGCGGAACGCATGGCTGGCCGCACTGGTCGAGGGTCTGGACGAGGACGAGTGGGCGACGCTCCGCGCCGCCGCTCCCGTACTCGAGAAGCTTGCGCATCTGTGACCGGGGAGCACCCGTGACAGAGGCGCACCCCGCCCAGGGTGCCGTGGCCGCGCCGGACGCTCTTCAGCACCGACGCGGCCCCCGCCCGTATACGTACATAGCTGTCATTGTGTAAGGAGGCGAACCCTTTGAGTACGGGAACCGGAGCAGCTTCCGCCCCCGCACCAGCCACCCACGACTCCCCGTCCACCCACAAGACATCCGGGGCTGTCCGCGGCCCCGACACCGCCGCACCCGCCGGTCCCGCCGAACCCGTCACCCCGAGGGAGCCCCGCAAGTCCTCGATGTTCAGCTCGCTGCGCATCCGGAACTACCGGCTCTTCTTCCTCGGCCAGGTCGTCTCCAACATCGGCACCTGGATGCAGCGCATCGCCCAGGACTGGCTGGTGCTGAGCCTGACCGGCTCCTCCGCCGCCGTCGGTGTCACCACGGCGCTGCAGTTCCTCCCGATGCTGCTCTTCGGCCTGTACGGCGGTGTGCTCGTCGACCGTCTTCCCAAGCGCCCTGCTCTGCTGGTCACGCAGGCGGCGATGGGCGCCACGGGCCTGGTCCTCGCCTTCCTGACCCTCTCCGGCCACGTCCAGGTCTGGCACGTCTACGTCGCCGCCTTCGCCGTCGGACTCGCCACGGTCGTTGACAACCCGGCCCGCCAGTCCTTCGTCTCCGAGATGGTCGGCCCCGGTCAGCTGCAGAACGCGGTCAGCCTGAACTCGGCGAACTTCCAGTCCGCCCGCCTGGTCGGCCCCGCCGTGGCGGGCCTCCTGATCACCGGCGTCGGCACGGGCTGGGCCTTCCTGCTGAACGGGATGTCCTTCCTCGCCCCCATCGCCGGCCTGCTGCTGATGCGCGCCCGCGAGCTGCACGTCGTGGAGCGCACCCCGCGCGGCAAGGGCCAGCTCCGTGAGGGCCTGCGTTATGTCGCCGGGCGCCCCGAGCTGATCTGGCCGATCGTCCTGGTCGGCTTCATCGGCACGTTCGGCTTCAACTTCCCCGTGTGGCTGTCGGCGTACGCGGACGACGTCTTCCACGCGGGCGCCGGCGCGTACAGCCTCTTCAACACCCTGATGGCGGTCGGCTCGCTGGCCGGCGCGCTGCTCGCCGCCCGGCGCGGCACGGCCCGGCTGCGTGTGCTGATCGTGGCGGCGGTCGCCTTCGGCGTGCTGGAGGTCATGGCGGCCGGGGCACCGGAGCTGTGGCTGTTCTCGCTGCTGATGGTCCCGATCGGGGTCTTCGGCCTGACGGTGAACGTCACCGCGAACACCGCTGTCCAGATGGGCACGGATCCGGCGATGCGTGGCCGGGTCATGGCCCTGTTCATGATGGTGTTCGTGGGCGGTACGCCGCTGGGGGCGCCCGTGGTCGGCTGGGTCACGGACGCGTACGGTGCCCGGGTCGGCTTCGCCCTGGGCGGTCTGATCTCGGCCGCCGCGGCCGTGACCATCGGCCTGGTCCTGGCCCGGTCCGGCGGTCTGCGCCTGGCGGTGGGCTGGCACCGGGGGCACCCGCGGGTGCGGTTCGTACCGCGGGAGCGGCCGGCGGCCGTGCCTGCGTGACCTGCTGGGCTGCCGTGCCGGCGTGACCGCTGGTGTCGGCCGAGGGGGCGCCGTGGTGGCCGCCCCCTCGCCGCCCCTCGCGGGCTGTCACACGCGCCGCGCCAGCACCTGCCCCGGCCACCGGTCCTCCCCGAAGGTGAAGGCCTCCGTCCGGGTGAAGCCGTTGCGCTCGTAGTAGGCGACGAGTTTGCCGTCGTCGCCCGCGTAGCAGTCCACCCGCAGCAGCGAGACGCCCGCGCGCCGGGTCTCCTCGGCGGCGTGGGCGAGCAGCGCGCTGCCGACTCCGCGGCCCGCGAAGCGGTGGTCGGCGGCGAACAGATGGATGTAGCGCTCGGGTTCGTCCACGGCGGCGATGTAGTCGCCGGGCCGCTCGGAGAGGGTGAGCGTGCCCGCGGGGACGCCGTCGATCTCCGCGATCCAGGGAGTGCCGGCGGTCATGTACCGGTGTACCGCCTCCACGGCCCGTGGCCGGTCGGACCAGTGCTGGGTGCCCCACTGCCGGGTACGCCCCTGTGAGACCAGCCACTCGACCGCGCCGTCGAGCAGACCGAGGACGACGGGCATGTCGTCCGCGGTCCCTTTCCGTATCCGCGTGATGTCCATGACGTCATGATGGGCTTATGAGACTCTTCGCCGCGGTGGTTCCGCCCAGTTCCGCGATCAGTGAACTGGAGTCGGTGGTGCGCGGGCTGGAGGAGATGCCCGGGGCGCAGCGGCTGCGCTGGACGGGGCGGCCGGGCTGGCACTTCACGCTCGCCTTCTACGGCGAGGTGGCCGAGGACGTCGTCCCCGACCTGTCGGAGCGGCTGGCGCGGGCGGCCCGGCGCACCGATCCGTTTCGCCTGGCCCTGTACGGCGGCGGGCACTTCGGGGGCCGGACGCTGTGGGTGGGTGCGACCGGGGACGTGGGGGTGATGCGGCTGCTCGCCGACCGTGCGGAGTCCGCGGCGCGGAAGGCGGGCGTGGAGATGGAGGAGCACCGCCCCTACCGTCCGCACCTGACCCTGGCCCGCAGCCGGCATTCCGCGGACTTCCGTCCCTATGTCACCGCGCTGGGGGCGTTCGCCGGGGCCGAGTGGACGGTCGGCGAGCTCGCCCTGGTCCGTAGTCGGCTGCCGGGATCGGGTGTCCCGGGGGAGCAGCCCCGGTACGAGACGGTGGAGCGGTGGGCCCTAGGGGCTGGCGGGTGACAAGGGCCGGTTAGTCTCGATGTGTGGACCCGAAGACCCGTAACCGGATCATGGCCGGTGTGCTTGTGCTGATGTTCGTGGTGGTGGCGTTGTCGGCTGCGGTCAGGTAGCGCGCCGCTGCCGGGCGAGGACCGCTCGGTCGGCCCGGGTGGCTTTGCGACCCGGGACGATGACCGAGCGGTCACGCCGCTTCTTTGGACACCCGGTCGGCTACCAGGCGAAGGCCTCCGGTGAGGGGCCCGGTCCCGGGAAGATCTCGTCGAGACAGGCCAGGACCTCCTCCGAAAGTTCCAGTTCGACCGCGCGGAGCGCCGACTCGAGCTGCGCCGCGGTGCGCGGTCCGACGATGGGGCCGGTGACGCCGGGGCGGGTCAGCAGCCAGGCGAGGGCGGCCTCGCCGGGTTCCAGCCCGTGCTTGTCGAGCAGGTCCTCGTAGGCCTGGATCTGTGTGCGGACGGCGGGGTCGGTGAGCGCGTCGGCGGCCCGGCCGCTGGCCCGGCGCGCGCCCTCGGCCTCCTTCTTGATGACGCCGCCCAGCAGCCCGCCGTGCAGCGGCGACCACGGGATCACGCCGAGCCCGTAGTCGCGCGCGGCCGGGATGACCTCCATCTCGGCGCGGCGCTCGACGAGGTTGTAGAGGCACTGTTCGCTGACGAGCCCGTAGGAGCCGCGCCTGGCGGCGGCCTCGTTGGCCTGGGCGATCTTGTATCCGGGGAAGTTGCTGGAACCCGCGTAGAGGATCTTCCCCTGCTGTACCAGTACGTCGATGGCCTGCCAGATCTCCTCGAAGGGAGTGCTCCGGTCGATGTGGTGGAACTGGTACAGGTCGATGCGGTCGGTCCGCAGCCGCTTGAGACTGGCGTCGACGGCCCGCCGGATGTTGACCGCGGAGAGCTTGTCGTGGTTGGGCCAGGCGGCGCCGTCCGGGGCCATGTTGCCGTACACCTTGGTGGCGAGCACGACCTTGTCGCGCCGGTCGCCGCCCTTGGCGAACCAGTTGCCGATGATGTTCTCGGTACGGCCCTTGTTCTCGCCCCAGCCGTACACGTTGGCGGTGTCGAAGAAGTTGATGCCCGCATCCAGCGCCGCGTCCATGATCGCGTGGCTGTCTGCCTCGTCCGTCTGCGGACCGAAGTTCATGGTCCCGAGGACGAGCCGGCTGACGTTGAGTCCTGTGCGTCCGAGCTGCGTGTACTCCATGGTCCTTCAGCCAACGGCTTGGAGCGCGCTCGAGGCAAGGGTGGTGCGTCAGTCGCGGGGGAAGTCGTCGGTCTTGAGGGTGAGGCCCAGGGGGGTGGTGGTCATGTCGACGGCCGTGCCGAAGGCGACGGTCAGTTCGGTGAGGTACTCGCCGTTCTTGGGCTGGGTGAAGACGTGGCAGCGGCCTTGGTAGGGGTCGGCGATGAGGTAGACGGGGACCTCGGCGGTGGCGTAGGCGGTCTTCTTGGGGCCGTAGTCGTTGGCGGCGGTGCTCTTGGAGATGACCTCGGCGACGAACTCGACGTCCTGGTAGCGCCAGTGGCCCTTGTCGTCCTCCTGCGCCGAGTCCTTGAGCATGGCGACGTCCGGGCAGAAGCCGTTCTCGTCGCCCGGGAAGTCGATTCGAATGTACGTGAACGCCATGACCTCCCTCCCGAACCTGTCCTCAAGGGCCCAGAGGATTCGGCGAATGATCTGCCAATGCGTGTTTCGCTGCGGCGTCATATGGACGTTGCCCCCGACGATCTCGACCCTGAATCCTTCGGGGACGGGCATGTGCTCAAGACGCTCGAACCATTCGTCCAGACGCTCGGTGTTGGCGTCGGCGTCGGCCATCTCGATCCTGTCGTCAAGGACGGTCACGGTCGCGCTCCTCCCCGGCTGCCCACGAACAGGTGCAGCCGCGCAGTACAACGATACGCACAGTGACCGGGTCACGCCGGAAATCGGTCAGCTTGTTCCGGCCGCGTACGGCTGTCCGAATCCCCACGCCTGGTGCATCGCGTCCGCGAACGTCGCCGCGATCTTGTGCTCGCCGCTCGCGTTCGGGTGTGTGCCGTCGTAGGTGTCGAGGTGGATGTCGTAGTCCGCCGGGGTCGAGGCCAGCAGCAGCGGGGAGCGGGGTTCGTCCAGGTCGGCGACGGCCTTCGCGAGGAGGTCGTTGAAGAGGGCCACCTGCGCCGCGAACGGTTCGTCCGCCTCGGCCCGGATGTTCGGGATCACCGGCAGCACCACCATGCGGACGTGAGGGTTGGCTGACCGCGCCTGCATCACGAACGTCCGTACGTTCTCCGCCGTCTGCTCCGCGTTCGTGTAGAAGCCCAGGTCGATCAGGCCGAGGGAGACGAGCAGGACGTCCGCGCGTGACTTCCGCACGGCCTCGGCGATCAGCGGCGCCATGTGCTGCCAGCCCTCGCCCCAGCCCGCGAGATGCGCGCGCGGGAAGTCCGGGTCGGCGTAGGCGTACGACGTCGGCGCGTCCGCCACCTTGTCGTACAGCGACTCGCGCGGGCCGACGAGCCTGCACGGGCCGCCGTACGTTGCGCACAGGTGCTGCCACAGTCGGTAGCGCCAGGTGTGTTCGCCCGCGCTGCCGATCGTCATGGAGTCGCCTACGGGCATGAACCTGAGCACCTGTTCATCATGGCCGATCACGCGCGCACGTGGAGCGTGAGGTCCGTCATGCGTGCGTGCCCTGTCCATGGGGTGGTGTCGGCGGGGGTGTGACAGATCTGGAGGAAGTGTCACGTCTGCCGAGGAGTGGTCGCTGGATGACCGGTTCGTGGGCGGGGTTCGGAAACCGCCATACGTACGGGTCCGGCATGCGTACCTCGCACGCGGGGTCCCAGCCGTTCACCGCTGATCTGTCGGCGCGGGGCCGGTCGAGCAGACGGGCGACGGTCTCACGAACCAGCCGGAGCATGGGCCCTCTCCACCCTCTCCGCCAGCATGAACCGCGCCCACACGCACTTCGCGTACGGCTCCTGCCGGTGGCCCCAGTCGTCGGCGAAGGGCGCCCGGCCGGTACGTTCTCCGCTGGGCGCCCTTCCTATTGCAGTCGGTTGGCATGTTCGGACGGCATATTCACTCGTTTGGTTGGCTGCGCCGCCGTACGGCCGTCCGGGCCGCTCTCACACAACTACGTTCCGTCGTATGGTCAGTTCACCGCATGACACCATGCACCAGATCTTCCGCAAGGAGCCGGATCTGTTCGCCCGCCTCCTGCCGCGGGCGGGCATCACGTTCCCGGAGTATCACTCGATCGAGTCCCTGGACACCGATCTCACCGAGATCAGGCCGCTGGAGCGCCGGCTGGACAGCCTCTTCCGGGTTCGCACGGTCGGCGACGAGGGGGGCTTTCTGCTCGCGGTCGAGTCGCAGCGCAGGCCGGACCCGGACAAGCGTAGTAGCTGGACGTACTACTTGGCCTACATGTACGCCAAGTACCGCCTTCCGCCTGTCTTGTTGGTGGTGTCCCAGGACAAGGCGACGGCGTCATGGGCCGCGGAGCCCATCCGTATCGGTAGCGGCTTCCACACCAGTATGCAGGTTTTTCCGCTGGTGCTCGGGCCGAAGAACCTCCCCCTGATCACCGACCCGGAGGAAGCGGCGAAAGACGTTCCCGTCACTGCGTTCTCCGTGCTGGCTCACGCCAAAGATCCGGCTCTGCTGGCAATAATGGATGGGGTGGCACCGGTGATGGGGCCTCACAAGGACTGGGCGGAAATCATCGAGATCGGCCTGGGTGAGGGCCCGGCCCGCGACTACTGGAGGAAGCTGATGGACACGTACACCCCGGTCTTCCCCGGCAACGGCACCGTGATGGAGGAGGCGTGGCGCAAGGTTCACGCCGACGGGGAGGCCAAGGGCGAGGCCAGGGGCGAGGCCAAGGCCGTCCTCCGGGTTCTTGGCACGCGAGGTATCGAGGTCTCCGACTCCATCCGCGAGCGCGTCATGGCCTGCGCCGAGTTGGAGACGCTGGAGACCTGGCTCGACCGCTCCCTGACCGTGACGAGCGCCGAGGAGCTGTTCGCCGGGGACGGGGAACAAGGCAGCCGGACCGCATGACGACGAGGGGCGCCCGGTGCTCACCGGGCGCCCTTCGCTGTCGCAGCCGAAACGACTACAGCTTCTCGATCACGTAGTCGATGCACTTCGTCAGCGCCTCGACGTCCGCCGGGTCGATCGCCGGGAACATCGCGATGCGCAGCTGGTTGCGGCCGAGCTTGCGGTACGGCTCGGTGTCGACGATGCCGTTGGCGCGCAGGGCCTTGGCGATCGCGGCGGCGTCGATCTCGTCCGTGAAGTCGATCGTGCCGATGACCTGGGAGCGCTTGGCCGGGTCGGTCACGAACGGGGTGGCGTACTTGGACTCCTCCGCCCAGGTGTACAGGCGGGTCGAGGAGTCCTTGGTGCGGGCCGTGGACCAGGCGAGGCCGCCCTGGCCGTTGAGCCACTCCAGTTGCTCGTTGAGGAGGAACAGGGTTGCGAGGGCCGGGGTGTTGTACGTCTGGTTCTTGCGGGAGTTGTCGATCGCCGTGGGAAGGCTGAAGAACTCCGGGATGTGGCGGCCGGAGGCGTGGACACGCTGGGCACGCTCGATCGCGGCCGGGGAGAACACGCCGATCCACAGCCCGCCGTCGGAGGCGAAGGACTTCTGCGGGGCGAAGTAGTAGACGTCCGTCTCGGCGATGTCCACCGGGAGGCCGCCGGCGCCCGAGGTGGCGTCCACGAGGACCAGGGAGCCCTCGTCGGCGCCCGGCACCCGCTTGATGGGCATGGCCACGCCCGTCGACGTCTCGTTGTGCGTGAAGGCGTAGACGTCGACGCCCGCCTCGGCCGTGGCCTCGGGGTGCGTGCCGGGGTCGGACGCGATGACCGTGGGCTCGGCCAGCCATGGGGCGAGCTTCGCGGCCTTGGCGAACTTGGAGGAGAACTCGCCGAAGTTGAGGTGCTGTGACTTGTTCTCGATCAGTCCGTGGGTCGCGATGTCCCAGAACGCGGTGGAGCCGCCGTTGCCGAGGATGACCTCGTAGCCGTCGGGGAGCTGGAAGAGCTCGCGGATACCCTCGCGCACCTTGCCGACCAGGTTCTTGACCGGTGCCTGGCGGTGGGACGTGCCGAGCAGGGAACTACCCGTGGCGGCGAGGGCGTTCAGCGCCTCCGTCCGCACCTTGGAGGGACCCGCGCCGAAACGACCATCCGCGGGCTTGATGTCAGCAGGAATCTGGATATCAGCCACGAGTCGGAGCGTATCCCTTCGGCGAAACCGGTCGGCACCTTGTCCGTCCGATGAGACGACGCGCGTCGCCCCGTGAACTTGTGGGGACCCACGAGGTCATCGCCGTGGTCGTCACTGTCAGTGGCCGGATGCATGCTGGAGTCATGACCGATCGTTCGGAGCAGGGGGCAGAGCTGGGGGCGCGGCTGCGCCGTGCCGTCCGGGGCGATGTGGACTTCGGCGTCACTTCGCGGGCGCTGCACACCATGGACGCGTCCAACTACCGGCGGGTGCCGCTCGGTGTGGTGGCCCCGCGGGACGCCGAGGACGTGGCGGCAACGCTGGAGGTGTGCCGTGCGTACGGGGTGCCGGTCGTCGCGCGTGGCGGCGGCACGTCGATCGCAGGGCAGGCGACGGGCACGGGCGTGGTGCTCGACTTCACCCGGTACATGAACCGGGTCCTGTCCCTGGACCCCGCCGCGCGCACCGCGGTGGTGCAGCCGGGCCTGGTCCTCGACCGGCTCCAGGAAGCCGCCGCCCCGCACGGCCTGCGTTTCGGCCCCGACCCCTCCACACACGCCCGCTGCACGCTGGGCGGAATGATCGGCAACAACTCCTGCGGTTCCCACTCGGTGGCCTGGGGCACCACCGCGGACAGTGTGCGCGAGCTGTCGGTGCTCACCGCGCGGGGCGAGGCGCTGACCGCGGGCCGCCACTGGCAGGGCGCTCCGGGCGGCCTGCGCGCCCTGGTGGACGGGGAGTTGGCGCTCCTGCGCACGGGCTACCCCGGCCTCCCGCGCCGCATCTCCGGATACGCGCTGGACGCGCTGCTGCCGGAGCGGGGCGCGGACGTGGCCCGCTCCTTCTGCGGCTCGGAGGGCACGCTCGGCGTCCTGACGGAGGCGGTCGTCGACCTGATCGAGGTGCCCCGCGCCCGGTCGCTCGCCGTCCTGGCGTACGCCGACGAGAGCGCGGCGGCCGAGGCGGCGGCCGGGCTGCTGCCGCACAGCCCGCTGACGGTGGAGGGCATGGCCGCCGACCTGGTGCCGCCGTCGGCGGGGCTGCCGCGCGGCGGGGCATGGCTGTTCGTGGAGACGGGCGGCGCGAGCGAGACGGAGGCGTTCGCGCGTGCGGAGGCGATCGTCCGGGCGGCGGACGTGACGGACGCCGCGGTGGTCACCGACCCGGCCGGGCAGCGTGCGCTGTGGCGGCTGCGCGAGGACGCGAGCGGCACGGCGACCCGGATGCCCGACGGTACCGAGGCGTGGCCGGGCTGGGAGGACTGCGCGGTGCCCCCGGCCCGGCTGGGGGAGTACCTGCGGGACTTCAGACGGCTGCTCGCCGACCACGGTCTGCGCGGCACGCCGTACGGCCACTTCGGGGACGGCTGCATTCACGTCCGTATCGACTTCGACCTGCTGACCGAGGGGGGTGTCGCCCGCTTCCGCCGTTTCTCGCAGGACCTCGCGGACCTGGTCGTCTCCCACGGCGGCTCGCTCTCCGGGGAGCACGGCGACGGTCAGGCGCGGGCGGAGCTCCTGCCGAGGATGTACGGGCCGGACCTGGTCGACCTCTTCGCGCGTGCCAAGGACGTCTGGGATCCGGACGGCCTGCTCAATCCGGGGATGCTGGTCCGCCCGGCCCGGCTGGACGAGAACCTGCGGTTCGCGGTGCTGCCCCGCGAGCCCGTGGACGTCGCCTTCGGCTACCCGGCGGACGGCGGCAATTTCTCGGCGGCGGTACGACGCTGCGTGGGCGTCGCCAAGTGCCGTACGACGACGGTGTCCGGGGCGGGCGTGATGTGCCCGTCGTACCGGGCGACCGGCGAGGAGGAGCACTCCACGCGCGGGCGTGCCCGGCTGCTGCACGAGATGCTGGCGGGCGAGGTGATCACCGACGGCTGGCGGTCGACGGAGGTCAGGGACGCGCTCGACCTGTGCCTGTCCTGCAAGGGCTGCCGTACGGACTGCCCGGTCGGCGTCGACATGGCCACCTACAAAGCGGAGTTCCTGCACCACCACTACGCGGGGCGGCGCCGGCCGGCCGCGCACTACGTGATGGGCCGGCTGCCGGTGTGGCTGGCAGCGGTCGCGCGGACGCGCACGGCGCCGGTGGTCAACGCCCTGGCGTCGGTGGGGCCGCTGGCGGCGCTCGGCAAGCGGCTGGGCGGGATCGCGCCCGAGCGGGACCTTCCGCGGCTGGCGGAGGAGACGTTCACCCGGTGGTGGCGGCGGGAGTCCGCCGGGCGGTCGCGCGGGAACACCGGGACGCGTGACGGCACGCGGGTCGTCCTGTGGCCGGACACCTTCACGGAGCACCTGTCCCCGTCCGTGGGCCGGGCCGCCGTACGGGTGCTGGAGGCGGCGGGACTTGAGGTGGTTCCGCCGCCGATGGTGGGCAGGAGGACGGCGCGGGACGGCGGCGTGCGGCCGACGGCCCGCCGCGGCCGGGCCTGTTGCGGTCTGACGTACGTCTCCACGGGCCAGTTGGACCGCGCCCGCGCCGTTCTGCGCCGCACGCTCGACCTGATGGAACCGGTGCCGGCGGCCGGTCTCCCGGTGGTCGTCCTCGAACCGAGCTGTGCGGCCGCGCTCCGCACGGACCTGCCGGAGCTGCTGCACGACGATCCGCGCGCGGCCCGGCTGGCGGCGGCGGTGGTGACGTTTGCCGAGGCCCTTGAGCGGTACGCGCCGCACTGGACGCCGCCGAAGGTGGACCGCCCGGTGGTCGGCCAGACCCACTGCCACCAGCACGCGGTCCTCGGTGACGCGGCCGACCGCCGGCTGCGCGCGGCGGCGGGCCTGACCGGCGAACTGACCGGCGGCTGCTGTGGGCTCGCGGGCAACTTCGGCTTCGAGAAGGGCCACTACGAGGTCTCGGCGGCGTGTGCGGAGGACCGGCTGCTTCCGGATGTGCGCAAGGCGCCGCAGGACGCGGTCGTCCTGGCGGACGGCTTCTCCTGCCGCACCCAACTGGAGCAGTTGGCGGGCCGCGGGGCGCGGCACGTGGCTCAGGTGCTGGCGGAAGGCCTGGACCGGGCTCAGGAGTGACGAAGACGCGTCCTTCGCGCCCGGGGGACGAAGACGGCGCCCCGGGCCCGTGAGTCGTTCCCCTGCGGCTACGCCTCCGGCTCCGCCGTCCTCGCCCGGCCTCGGCCCACCTGCGTCCGTACCGCCCCCATGCTCGCCGCGATGACCAGGGCGATCGCGAGCGTCTGGAGCGCGCTCAGGGTCTGGCCGAGGACCAGGAAGCCCGCGGTCGACGCGATCGCCGGCTCCAGGCTCATCAGGATCGCGAAGGTGGAGGCGGGCAGGCGGCGCAGGGCCAGGAGTTCCAGGGTGTACGGGAGGACCGAGGAGAGCACCGCCACCCCGGCGCCCAACCCGACCGTCGCCGGTACGAGCAGCTTCGTGCCCGATTCGGCGATCCCCAGCGGCACGAACAGCACCGCGGCGACCGCCATCGCGAGCGCGAGCCCGTCGGCCTGGGGGAATCGCCGTCCCGTACGGGCGCTGAAGACGATGTAGGCCGCCCACATCGCGCCCGCCGCGAGCGCGAAGGCGACGCCCACCGGGTCCAGGTCGCCGAAGCCCCCGCCGCCGAGCAGGAAGACACCGGCCAGTGCGAGGCCCGCCCAGAGGAGGTTCACCGCGCGGCGGGAGGCGAGGACGGAGAGGGCCAGCGGGCCGAGGACTTCCAGGGTGACGGCGGGGCCGAGCGGAATGCGGGCCACTGCTTCGTAGAAGAGGCCGTTCATCGCGCCCACGGCGATGCCGAAGACGACGACCGTGCCCCAGTCGGCGCGCGAGTGCCCGCGCAGCCGGGGCCGGCAGACCAGGAGCAGCACGATGGCTGCCACGACGAGCCGCAGCGTCACCACGCCGAGTGCGCCGGCCCGCGGCATCAGGGTCACCGCGAGCGCCCCGCCGAACTGCACGGAGATGCCTCCGGCGAGCACCAGCCCCACGGGCCCGAGGGAGCCCAGACGGCGCGGTCCCCCGCCTGTCGCGGGCGAGGAGTCCGTCACCGCCGCGACGGAGGGCGGGGTCGAAGAGGCGGTGCTGGGGGTGTTCACAGGGCCTTCCAGAGGGCTCAGGCGTTCGTTCGGTGTGGTGCGCCCGGCCGTCCGGGAATGGACCGGTTTCAGACGCGTGAACCCCATGATGCTCCTGTACGGGCCGGTCGCGTACCGCACCGGGGCCTCACGGGCACCGTGCCCGCGGCCCCCGGCGGTCCGGTGAGGGCCGTCGTCGGCGCCCGGGGCCGCCTCCCGTACCGCCCGGCCGACGACGGCCGAAATTCAATGCAAGCACGCTTGATTGTTTCTGTGTCCGCTGCCATGCTCCCCACGCACACCGTCGTGCCCCGAGGGGAGCGCATCGTGTCCGACGCGTCGTCCGTGATCGACGATCTGGGCCGGGAGAGCGAGGAACTCGACCGGCTGGTTGCTCGGCTGGACAAGTCCCAGTGGGCGCTGGTCACGCCCGCGCCGGGCTGGACCATCGCCCACCAGATCGCGCACCTGGCCTGGACGGACCGGGGCGCACTGCTGGCCGTCACCGATGCGGAGGCCTTCGCGGCGGAGGTGGAGAAGGCGCTCGCGTCCCCCGGTAGCTGGGTCGACGAGGCCGCACGGGAGGGGGCCGCGCTGCCGCCCGACCGGCTGCTCGCGCAGTGGCGGGAGGGGCGCGCCGCCCTGGACCGCGCCCTGCGTGCCGCGCCGCCCGGCATCCGCTTCCCCTGGTACGGGCCGCCCATGTCCACCGCGTCCATGGCCACCGGACGACTGATGGAGACCTGGGCGCACGGGCAGGACGTCGCCGACACGCTCGGGGTGGTGCGCACCCCCACCGACCGGCTGCGGCACGTGGCCCGCATCGGGGTACGGGCGCGTGACTTCGCCTTCGGTGTACGGGGGTTGGCCGCGCCGGGGGAGGAGTTCCGGGTCGAGCTGGTCGCGCCCTCGGGGAACGGCATGTGGACGTACGGGCCGCAGGACGCCGCCCAGCGGGTGACCGGCCCCGCCCTGGACTTCTGTCTGCTGGTCACCCAGCGCGCGAACAGGGCCGACCTCGCGCTGCGGGCCCAGGGGCCGGACGCGGACCGCTGGCTGGACATCGCCCAGGCCTTCGCGGGCCCGCCAGGGGCGGGGCGGCCGCCCGAGGGAGCCGCCCGGTGACCCGGCGCGCGCCCCTCCGCATAGGCAATGCCTCCGGTTTCTACGGCGACCGTTTCGACGCCCTGCGCGAGATGCTCACCGGCGGCCCCCTCGACGTCCTCACCGGCGACTACCTCGCCGAACTGACGATGCTCATCCTCGGCCGCGACCGCCTCAAGAATCCCGCAGGCGGCTACGCGCGCACCTTCCTGGCCCAGCTGGAGGAGTGCCTGGGCCTGGCCCACGAGCGGGGCGTACGGATCGTGACGAACGCCGGCGGCCTCAACCCGGCCGGACTCGCCGACCGGGTGAGGGAGTTGGCCGACCGCCTGGGAATCCCCGTCCGCGTGGCCCACGTGGAGGGCGACGACCTCACCGCCCTCCACCCGGACACCCTGGCCGCCCACGCCTACCTCGGCGGCCACGGCATCGCCGCGTGCCTGCGCGAGGGCGCCGACATCGTGGTCACCGGGCGGGTGACGGACGCGGCGCTCGTCACCGGGCCCGCCGCCGCCCACTTCGGCTGGGGCCCCGAGGAGTACGACCGGCTGGCGGGCGCGGTGGTCGCCGGGCACGTCCTGGAGTGCGGGACGCAGGCCACCGGTGGCAACTACGCGTTCTTCACCGAGCACCCGCCCGGACTGTCGGCCCGTCCGGGCTTCCCGCTGGCCGAGCTCCACGAGGACGGCAGCAGCGTCATCACCAAGCACGACGGCACCGGCGGTGTCGTGGACGTCGGTACGGTCACCGCGCAACTCCTCTACGAGACGGCCGGTGCCCGGTACGCCGGCCCCGATGTCACCGCCCGTCTGGACACGGTCCGCCTCACCCAGGAGGGGCCCGACCGGGTGCGTGTCGAGGGTGTACGGGGCGAGGCGCCGCCCCCGGCCCTCAAGGTCGGCCTCAGCCGCCTCGGCGGCTTCCGCAACGAGGTCGCCTTCGTGCTGACCGGGCTGGACATCGAGGCCAAGGCCGCACTCGTCCGGGCCCAGATGGAGGCGGCCCTGGACGCGGCCAAGTCCCGCCCCGCTCAGGTGCGCTGGGAGCTGGCCCGCACCGACCATCCCGACGCGCCCACCGAGGAGACCGCGAGCGCCTTCCTGCGGCTCGTCGTACGCGACAAGGATCAGGGCGCGGTGGGCCGTTCGCTCAGCGGCGCCGCAGTCGAACTGGCGCTCGCGAGCTACCCGGGCTTCCATGTGGCGGCCCCACCGGGCAAAGGGGAACCGTACGGGGTCTTCGAGGCGGCCGACGTCGACCGTGGCGCCGTGGACCACAGGGCCGTACTCCACGACGGGCGCCGTATCCCGGTGCCACCGGCCCGCGACACCCGCGTACTCGCCGACGTACCGGAACCACCCCTGCCCGACCCGCTGCCCCCGGGACCCACCCGACGCGCGCCCCTCGGCCTGGTCGCCGGTGCCCGCAGCGGCGACAAGGGCGGCAATGCGAACGTCGGTGTGTGGGCGCGCACCGACCAGGCATGGCGGTGGCTCGCCCACACCCTCACCGTCGACCGCTTCCGCGCGCTCCTCCCGGAAACGGCCGGTCTGACCGTCGTACGCCACGTCCTGCCGAACCTGCGCGCCCTGAACTTCGTCGTCGAGGGCATCCTCGGCGAGGGCGTCGCCGCCCGCCACCGCTTCGACCCGCAGGCCAAAGGCCTCGGCGAATGGCTGCGCGCCCGCCACCTGGAGATACCGGAGGCCCTCCGTTGACCCTGGAGAACCGGGAGGATCGCCCATGACGGTCCTCTCCACAGCCGTGGACGTCGACGACCCCGACTACCGGGCGAACCGCGACGCCATGCTCGCCAAGCTCGAATCACTGGACGCCGAGCACGCCAAGGCGTTGGCGGGCGGAGGTGAGAAGTACGTCGGGCGCCACCGCGGGCGCGGCAAGCTGCTCGCCCGCGAGCGCATCGAACTCCTCCTCGACCCCGACACGCCCTTCCTGGAGCTGTCCCCGCTCGCCGCCTGGGGCAGCGACCACACGGTCGGCGCCTCCCTGGTCACCGGCATCGGCGTCGTCGAGGGCGTCGAGTGCCTGATCACCGCCAACGACCCGACCGTGCGGGGCGGCGCCAGCAACCCGTGGAGCCTGAGGAAGGCCCTGCGCGCCAACGACATTGCGCTCGCCAACCGGCTGCCGTGCATCAGCCTCGTCGAGTCGGGCGGTGCCGACCTGCCCTCCCAGAAGGAGATCTTCATCCCGGGCGGCGCCATCTTCCGTGACCTCACGCGGCTGTCCGCCGCGGGGATCCCCACCATCGCGGTCGTCTTCGGGAACTCGACGGCGGGCGGCGCCTACGTCCCCGGCATGTCCGACCACGTGATCATGGTCAAGGAGCGGGCCAAGGTCTTCCTCGGCGGACCGCCCCTGGTGAAGATGGCCACCGGCGAGGAGAGCGACGACGAATCCCTCGGCGGCGCCGAGATGCACGCGCGCGTGTCGGGCCTCGCGGACCACTTCGCCGTCGACGAGCGGGACGCCCTGCGCCAGGCCCGACGGGTCGTCGCCCGCCTCAACCACCGCAAGGCGTACGCCGATCCGGACCCGGCGGCCCCTCCCGCGTACGACGAGGAGGAACTCCTCGGGATCGTCCCCGGCGACCTGAAGGTGCCCTTCGACCCGCGCGAGGTCATCGCCCGCATCGTCGACGCCTCCGACTTCGACGAGTTCAAGCCGCTGTACGGGACGAGCCTGTGCACCGGATGGGCCACCCTGCACGGCTATCCGGTCGGGGTGCTGGCGAACGCCCGGGGGGTGCTCTTCAGCGAGGAGTCCCAGAAGGCCGCCCAGTTCATCCAGCTCGCCAATCAGCGCGACATCCCGCTGCTGTTCCTGCACAACACCACCGGCTACATGGTCGGCAGGGAGTACGAACAGGGCGGCATCATCAAGCACGGCGCGATGATGATCAATGCGGTGTCCAACAGCCGGGTCCCGCACCTGTCCGTGCTCATGGGCGCCTCGTACGGAGCCGGCCACTACGGCATGTGCGGACGGGCGTACGACCCACGCTTCCTGTTCGCCTGGCCCAGCGCCAAGTCGGCCGTCATGGGGCCGCAGCAGCTCGCCGGTGTCCTCTCGATCGTCGCCCGCCAGTCGGCGGCGGCCAAGGGGCAGCCGTACGACGACGACGCGGACGCCGCCCTGCGCGCCATGGTGGAGCAGCAGATCGAGTCCGAGTCCCTGCCGATGTTCCTGTCCGGGCGGCTGTACGACGACGGGGTCATCGACCCGCGCGACACCCGCACCGTCCTCGGCCTGTGCCTGTCCGCGATCCACACCGCGCCCTACGAGGGCGCGCGTGGCGGGTTCGGCGTCTTCCGGATGTGAGGCCCGTGATTACTTCCGTTCTGGTGGCGAACCGCGGCGAGATCGCCTGCCGTATCTTCCGCACCTGCCGCGAGCTGGGCATCAAGGCCGTCGCCGTCCACTCGGACGCCGACGAGAACGCGCTCCACGCGCGCGTGGCCGACGCGGCGGTACGGCTCCCGGGGGCGGCCCCCGCGGACACCTATCTGCGCGGCGACCTGATCGTGAAGGCGGCGCTGGCGGCCGGCGCCGACGCCGTGCACCCCGGGTACGGCTTCCTGTCCGAGAACGCCGACTTCGCACGGGCGGTCCGGGAGGCGGGCCTGGTGTGGATCGGCCCCCCACCGGAGGCGATCGAGGCGATGGCCTCCAAGACCCGCGCCAAGAAGCTGATGGGGCTTCAGCCACTGGCCACCGTCACCGCCGACGACCTGCCCGTGCTGGTCAAGGCGGCGGCGGGCGGCGGCGGACGCGGGATGCGGATCGTCAGGGCACTGGCCGCCCTGGACGCCGAACTGACCGCCGCGTGCGCCGAGGCGCTGAGCGCCTTCGGCGACGACGAGGTGTTCGTCGAGCCGTACCTGGAGGGCGGCCGCCACATCGAGGTGCAGATCCTCGCCGACACGCACGGCACGGTGTGGGCGCTGGGCACCCGGGACTGCTCCCTCCAGCGCCGCCACCAGAAGGTGATCGAGGAGGCTCCGGCCCCGGGCCTGACCGCCGAACTCACCGACTCCCTGAGCGAGATGGCCGTACGAGCAGCCCGTGCCGTCGACTACGTGGGCGCCGGCACGGTGGAGTTCCTGGTCGCGGACGGCCGCGCCCACTTCCTGGAGATGAACACCCGACTCCAGGTGGAACACCCGGTCACGGAAGCGGTGTTCGGGATCGACCTGGTGGCCCTCCAGATCCGGGTGGCGGAGGGCGCGGCCCTGGACGACGAGCCTCCCCGTGCGCGCGGCCACGCGATCGAGGCCCGCCTCTACGCCGAGGACCCGGCGCGCGACTGGGCCCCGCAGACCGGCACGCTGCACCGTCTCGCCGTACCCGACGTACGTCTGGACACCGGGTACGCCGACGGTGACACGATCGGCGTCCACTACGACCCCCTGCTCGCCAAGGCCGTCGCTCACGCCCCCACGCGCGCGGAGGCGGTCCGCAGGCTGGCCGCCGCCCTGGAGCGGGCGCGGATCCACGGCCCGACGACCAACAGGGACCTGCTCGTACGGTCCCTGCGCCACAAGGAGTTCCGGGCGGCCCGGATGGACACGGGCTTCTACGACCGCCACCTGCCCGCGCTGACCGAACCCGTCCCCGACCCGTACGCACCCCTGGCCGCGGCGCTCGCGGACGCGCACGGCCGCTCGCGGTTCGGCGGCTGGCGCAACCTGCCCTCGCAGCCGCAGCTCAAGCGCTACCTCATGGCGGGCGAGGAGCACGAGGTCCGCTACCAGCACACCCGTGCAGGCCTGACGGCGGACGGAGTGCGTGTGGTGCACGCCGACGCACGCTTCGTCGTCCTCGAAGTCGACGGCGTCCGACGGAAGTTCGAGGTGGCGCGGTACGGCGACCAGGTCCACGTCGGGTCGACCGCCCTCACCGCCCTGCCCCGCTTCCCGGAACCCACCGCCGACCACGCCCCGGGCTCCCTGCTCGCGCCGATGCCGGGAACGGTCGTACGGGTGGCCGAGGGCCTGGCCGTAGGAGCCGCGGTACAGGCCGGAGAGCCCCTGCTGTGGCTGGAGGCGATGAAGATGGAGCACAAGATCACGGCGCCCGCGGCCGGGACGCTGACGGCCCTGCACGCCACGCCTGGCCGACAGGTCGAGGTCGGGGCCCTGCTGGCAGTGGTGCACAGCCCCGAGTTACGACCTGGGGGGAAATAGGGAGCGGGTGAAGGAGCGGCGTCCGGTGCGGTCGATCGCAAGGCGCCGGAAGGTCCTCGTAGCGGAGCTACTA